>NZ_DATEJY010000001.1:0-17274 GCF_035277725.1 Dyella sp.
GTGAAGCGTGCGCCGGAAAGCTTGGCGCCGGTTTCGCCGTCGAGCCAGCCGTGGCGTTCGCCGAGGTCGACGTGGTCTTTCACGGCGAAATCGAACTGGCGCGGCGTGCCCCAGCGGGTGATTTCCTGGTTGTGGTTTTCGTCTTTGCCCAGCGGCACGGATTCGTGCGGCAGGTTGGGAATGCCGAGCGCAATGTCGTTGAGCTTGGCCTGCACTTCGGCCAGGGCGTGCTCGTTGGCCTTGAGCTTGTCGCCGATGCCGGCGACTTCGGCCATCAGCGGGGCGACGTCTTCGCCCTTGGCCTTGGCCTGGCCGATGGCCTTGGAGCGGGTGTTGCGCAGGTTCTGCAGTTCCTGCGTCTCGGTGGAGAGCTGCTTGCGTTGGCTTTCCAGCGCTTCCACGGCGGCCACGTCGAGCGTGAAGCCACGGGTTTCCTTCAGGCGCGTGGCGGTTTCGGCCAGGCGCGAACGCAGCAGTGCGGGGTCCAGCATGTTCGGATCCGAATGTGGGGCAAGAACGCTGGATTATCGCTGTGGGGGCGCGGCGGTCGCAATGCGGCGCTCCGCCCGGTCAAACCGGCTTGCGCTCCGCGCGGCCGATCCACCACGCCATCACAGCGCCGGCGAGCAGCCAGCCGATGAGTTGTTCGGCCAGCGCGGCCCAGGCTAACTCGACGGGGAAGCGGTACCAGGTCCAGTACGGCACCAGGGTGGACAGCCATGCGAACACGGCCGCTGCGGCGGCGATGCCGATGCGTTTGGCAAAGCCGAAGGCGGCGAGCCCCATCACGAAGGCGAGTGCCAGCGATGCAAGGGTGTCGGAGGCCCATTGGCGCGGGAGCTGGCGGTGCATGTCGGTCATGTCGTCGCCTTGCGGCAGGTAGACGATCCATGCGTAGGGCGAGGTGGCGGTTTTTTGTGCGTAGGCTTTGCGGGCGGCCTGATCGCTCCATTGCTTGGGGTCGAAGCTGGGCAGGATGTAGACGCCGGGGGTTTGGCCCAGGCCTTCGTGCAAAGTGCTGAGTACGGTGTCTTCGTGCACGGGTTGGTGGATGCCGGGGTTGCCGAGGCCGAGTGCCATGTGGGCGATGGCGCCCCAGATGAACATGATGAGGCCGCCGAGGATGGCGGCGATGAGGATGCGCATGGTGGTGCTCTCCCCCTTTGGATGGTGAGGGGAATTTAGGCGGTGTTTGGATGGCGTGCAAATGCCTGGGGCTACCCTCTACGGGAATGGCGACAATTGCCTCACCGTCATTCCGGCGAAGGCCGGAATCCAGTCTAAATATGCTGTGCGAAGCACTCCTAACCTATTTATGTTGAGTGCTTCGCACGCCATGTTTGAACTGGATTCCGGCGTTCGCCGGAATGACGAGTGGGGAGTTTTCGGCGATTGAAAGACCCTTAAATTCGGAGCATTGCCCCAACCCTCCCCTGCTACACGTAGGGGAGGGAGCAGATATGGCGTTGGTCGGGGTTTATTTCTTTCGCGCTTGTTTGCGCGCTTCGCGGAGGGCGAGAAGTTTTTCGCGCAGCTTCAATTCCAGGCCGCGTTCGACGGGTTCGTAGAACTCCATGCCTTCCAACGCATCGGGCAAGCACTGCTGATCGAGTGCGATGCCGCCCTCGGCGTCGTGGTCGTATTGATAGCCTTTACCGTAGCCCAGGCCTTTCATCAAACGCGTGGGTGCGTTGCGCAGGTGCATGGGCACTTCCAGCGTGCCGGTTTGGCCAACCACGTCGCGCGCTTTGTTATAGGCCATGTACGCGGCGTTGCTCTTGGGTGCGATGGCCAGCCAGATGGCGAGTTGCGCCAGGCCGAGTTCGCCTTCGGGGCTGCCGAGACGTTCGTAGGTATCCCACGCATCCAGTGCCATGCGCCAAGCGCGTGGTTCGGCCAAGCCAACATCTTCCACCGCCATGCGCGTCATGCGGCGTGCGAGATAGAGCGGATCGCAACCGCCGTCGAGCATGCGTGTGAGCCAATACACGGCGGCATCGGGATCGGAGGAGCGCACGGATTTGTGCAAGGCGGAGATCTGGTCGTAGAACTGCTCGCCGCCTTTGTCGAAGCGGCGCGTGCGATCGGCCAGCACTTGCTCCAGCGTGGTTTCGTCGATGCTGTGACCATCGGCCAATTCGGCGGCGATTTCCAGCAAGGTGAGTGCGCGGCGCACGTCGCCGTCGGCGGCCTGGGCAATCAGGCGCAAGGCGGAGTCGGAAACTTGCAGTTGCTGTGCGCCAAGGCCGCGTTCTGAATCGGCGAGTGCGCGTTGCAAGGCGGCGACGATGTCGTCGACGGAGACGGCGTCCAGCACATGCACGCGGCAGCGTGACAGCAACGCCGAATTCAATTCGAACGACGGGTTTTCGGTGGTAGCGCCGATGAAGATGATCACGCCGCGTTCGATATGCGGCAGGAAGGCATCCTGCTGTGCTTTGTTGAAGCGATGCACCTCGTCCACGAACAGCACGGTGCGCCGGCCTTGTGCGAAGTTCACCTCCGCTTCGGCCAAGGCTTTGCGTACGTCGGGCAAGCCGGAAAGCACGGCGGAAATGGCGCGAAAATCCGCATCGGCGTAGCGCGCTACCAGCAAGGCCAGCGTGGTCTTGCCGCAACCGGGCGGGCCCCACAGCACCATGGAATGCACGCGGCCGGCTTCGAGTGCGCGGCGCAGCGCCTTGCCGGGCGCGAGCAGGCGTTGCTGGCCGACTATCTCGTCGAGGGTGCGCGGGCGCATGCGCTCGGCGAGGGGTTTGAGTTCTTCGGTGTCGCTGCCGAACAGTTGCGGGGTATGGGGTGTTTCGCGTCGTTCCATCGGCTGATGATAGGGCATTCGGTGTGATGGGCGGCTGGGCGGTGTGCCACAACGCTTGCCGCGGTCGTAGGCTGGGATGAAATCCCAGCATGCGTTTGGCATCGCGGCGCTGGGATTTCATCCCAGCCTACGGGCACGACCGCTTGCCCAAGAAAACATTTGCCCTTTATTATCGATAATGATTTATTTCATTACCAATGCATAGCTTAGACTTAGCTTAATTCAATCCCGTCATTTATCTATGAAACCGACCGCCTTTATTACACCGGCAATGCAAAGCTTAGATTAGCCTTAGCGCATTTTCTTTCGCATCACATAATCGTCATTTTTAATGCCATTGTTACGGAACTGTCATCTTGCATCTCTACGGTGTCGGCCTTTCTACAACCCGCCGATACCGGAAAAAAACAATGACTGCATCGACACATGCGCTGTACCGCCGCACGCCGGTCTATCTTGCTCTTTGCGTGGCCCTGGCCGTTGCGGCACCCCTTCATGCGCAGGATGCGAGCCATGACGGCACTAATGTCATTAGCGGCCCCAGCGCCGTGGATAATAGCGGCGATGGCACCTCCAATAATCCCAAAACGCTTAATGGCGTACAGGTAACGGCCAATACGGCGGTCAGCTCGATCGCCCCCACGCAAGGCTCGACCATCGCCACCGAGCCGCAATCGATTATCGGCAGCACCTATATCCAGGAAAATGTCCCGCCCACCGGCGACTACACCGACGTCGCCGCCATCGCGCCCAGCGTGTACACCGTGACGCCGAACGGCGCCGGCCTGATGGAAGCGGCGGTGGTGTCCATTCGCGGCTTCCAGGATGGCCAGTACAACGTGACGTTCGACGGTATTCCGTGGATGGATTCCAACGACTTCACGCACCACTCCACGTCGTACTTCACCAACCAGGAAACCGGCAGCGTGGTGGTGGATCGCGGCCCGGGTACAGCCAGCACGCTGGGCAATGCCACGTTCGGCGGCACCATTTCGGTGGATTCGATCAACCCGCAGGCGAAGTTCAACGTCAATCCGTACATCAGCTTCGGCAGCTGGGATACCGCCATTGAAGGCGCGCGTATCGATACCGGCGCCTTCACCAATAGCGGCACCACCGCCGTGATCAACCTGCAGAATGGTGAGTCGGATGGTTATCTCAGCTACGCCGGCCAGCGTCGCCAGAGTGTGTTCGCCAAAGTGATTCAGCCGCTGGGCGATAACACCACGCTGACGTTTGCCGCGCTGTGGAACAATCTTCACCAGTACGTGCCGTTTGGCGCGACCAAGGCGCAGATTGCGCAGTACGGCGTCAATTACGGTTTGAACAATGACCCCACCAGCCAGGCCTACTATCGCTACAACAAGGACGAGATCGACACGGACATGGCCTATATCGGCCTGCATTCGGAGTTCTCCGGCTGGACGATCGACAACAAGACCTACACCTACGGCTACAACCACTTCGGTTTCAACGGCGAAGATCCGAATGGCGAAACGCCCAATGGCACCGCCTACAGCCTCACTGACGTGCCCGGCCAGCACATGCGCAACACGAACCGTTCGTGGGGCGACATCTTCCGCTTGAGCAAGGAAATCGGTCCGGGTGAAGTGCGTACCGGCGTGTGGTACGACCATCAGGACGATATTCGTTGGCTCTACGAATTCGACGATACCCTCAATGCGTTGAATCCCGTGGTCGTCCCTGGCGCATCGACGTTGCAAATGGCTGCCGCCGATCGCCGCATGAACGATTCGCTAGTCACCATCCAGCCGTTTGTCGAATACCAGTGGAACATCACCGACAACGCCTATTTTGTCGGCGGCGCGAAGTACAACTACTTCAAGCGCAACCTTGATGCATCGGTAAATCAGAAGACGGGCACGCCGCTGAATTACTCCAAGGATTGGAACGTCACCCTGCCCTCGGCTGCGTTCCATTACGCATTCACCTCCAACTGGACCGCGTATGCGCAGTGGGCCAAAGGCTTCCTGGCGCCCAACCTCAACCTGCTCTACGTGCCGAATCCGGCTTTCTCCGACAGCGCCGTGGCACCGGAAAAGACCACCAACATCCAGCTCGGCAGCACCTGGAGCAGCGATCGCCTGACGCTGTCGGCTGACGTCTACAAGATCAACTTCAACAACTTCGTGCAGAGCCGCAAAGTTGCCGGCCTCACTTATTTCTACAACGGCGGCGGCGTGCACTATAAGGGCGTCGAGCTGGAAGGCACCTACATGCTGCGCGCCGGTTTCAGCGTGTATGCCAATGGTTCGTTGAACCGCGCCATTCAGACGGCCGACAACTCGTGGAATCCGAACACGCCGCACAAGACGGCTGCGCTGGGCTTTATCTACAGCAACGGCCCCATTTACGCCTCGCTGGTCGACAAGTTCGTGGGCAAGACGTATTACACCGCCAACAACAACGACGACACGCCGATCGGCGGCTATGCGATCACCAACTTCACCGCCAGCTACAAGTTCGATCCGCATATCACCGATGTGAAAGATTTCAAGATCGGCTTCCAGATCAACAACATCTTCAACAACACGACGATCAATGCGCTGGCCGGCACCACTGGCGCGGATGGCACGCCGTTGTATTGGACGATTCCGGCGCGTAATTTCAACTTCACCGTATCGGCGGATCTGTTCTGATGAAACGCGGTGCACTGCTGTTTGCGTTGCTTCTGATCAGCCAGTCCGCCCTGGCTTATGGCGACGGCGCCTCTCCCGCTGTCGCTCCCTTGTCGAACCTGCTGCCGCCTCCGCCGGCAGCAGGTTCGACGGCGGCTCAACGTGATTTGCAGGCGGTGTTGACCGCACAGAAGACACGTACCGCACAGGACATGGCGGCGGCCAAGGGGGACACGGCGCGTTCCGTGTTTCGCTTTGCCGATGCGTTGGGATTGACGACGCAGCCGGCCTCGTTGCCAAAGACAGCTGCCTTCTTCGAGAGTGTGGCGAAGCTGGACAAGGCCGAAGCGAAGGAAGCCAAGGAGTTCTGGAAACACCCGCGCCCTTCGGTGGTGTCCAGCCAAGTGCATGCCTTGTCGAAGGAGAAGCCCGATGATTGGAGCTATCCGAGCGGGCACGCGACGTTCGGCTACAGCGCAGCGGTGTTATTGGCCAACATGCTGCCCGAAAAGCGTGCGGCGATTTTTGCGCGGGCGGATGTGTATGGCGAGCATCGCGTGGTGATGGGTGTGCATTTTCCTAGTGATGTGGAGGCAGGGAAAATTGCAGGGACAGTGATTGCGGATGAGATATTGCGCGATCCGCAGTGGCAGGCTGATTACGCTGCGGCACGTGGTGAGTTGCGGCGGGCGCTGGGGTTGCCTTGACGTAGGCTGGGATGGCAATCCCAGCATGAAGATGGCAAAGAGCGCTGGGATTGCATCCCAGCCTACAGTCAATTCGAAGCGAATCATCATTCCGGCGAAGGTCGGAATGATGGTGAAGGTAAACCCGGTCTATCGCGCAGACCGCTGCAAAAAGAAATGCCGGTAAATGCCGTACCCCAACCCGACAACACCCGTAAGCACCGCCGGCACCAGCAACACCCGCTCCTGCATGTATGCATACCCCAGCGCGCCCAGCATCGATCCGACGATAAAGTTGCTGGCCACCAGCACGCAGATGTGGATGCGCAATACATCCACATCCAGGCCACGCAAACGCTGGCCCAGGTACATGCCCAAATCCGTAAAGATGCCCGATACGTGCGTCGTGCGCAGGGCCGCGCCGCTGTAGGTGCTCACCATCGCGTTCTGCAAACCGCAGGCGCCTGCAGCCAGATAAAGTCCAAGATCCTTGGCATCGTGAATCAACGGCATCGCGAGGAACAGCAGCACCGATTCCAGCATCAGCACCACACCGTAACGACGCCCCAGTTGCAGTGCCCGTTGTTCGACGATGAAGCCGCTCACGATGGCGCCGATCAAAAACGACACCAGGGTCAGGCCCCAGTGCGCGATCTCTTTGAGATCACCGTGCGCAACCGCAATGCCGAGTTCGGTGCTGGTGCCGGTGAGATGTGTCACCGGCTGATGGCGAAAGCACAAATAACCAACCGCGTTGATGCAACCGGCGACCAGCGCGAGCAGGCCGCCGCCGATCCAGGCCCAACGGGGTAGCTGGCGGATCAATTTTTCAGCGGTTGTGTGTTGAGTTCAGGCAGATCGCCGATCACATCCGCGCCTTTCGGCGGGGTGAAGTTGAAATCCTGCGGCGGGATTTCCGGGTTGCGCTTCCAGTTGGAGAAGCGGATGTCGGTGATGGCGCCGAGCTGATCCTTGAATTGCATGCGCGCCAGGCCGTTCGCATCGAAGCCGAGGTCGGCGTAGCTGAATTGCGGATCTTGTGCGGTGGACGTGAGACGCAGCCAGACCAGGCCGTCATGTTCACCCTGCTCGGTGACGTGGAATTCCTTGTCGAGCTGGGAGAGATCGGTCAGCACGGTCAGGGGGCTGTGCGCTTCTTCGGTGTCCTGGCGGCGCACGGTGACCTGTTCCAGGTCCGGGTCGTACAGCCATACGCGGCTGCCGTCGGCGACGATGGTTTGCTTGTAGGGCGCGAGCGTATCCCAGCGGAATTGGCGGGGCGCCTGCAGTACCAGCGTGCCATTGCTGGTTTTGTTGTTTTTGCCGTTGGGGTCGGTGAGGGTTTGCGAGAAGTTGCCGGAGACGGCGTGCAAGCCTTGGGCGAAGGCGTCGAGGCGGGCGCGGGCCGGGCCGGTGGCGGCTTGGGCCAGAGTGCTTGCGAACAGCAGCAACGCGGCAAGAAGGGCTGCGACGTGGAGGCGTTTCATGGATTCCTGTTCCTGGTTTGCCTGCGGCAAGCATAGTAGGTTGGGGAGAGGCGAAGCCGAACCCCAACACAATGGCGCATGGGGCGCCGGAACACCTTCTTTTTAGCGATCCGGCGCGTAGGCTGGGATGACAATCCCAGCTTTTTTTGAGGCTTCACGATGCTGGAATTGTCATCCCAGCCTACGTGGTTCCTGCGGACCGTTTCGTCTGGAAATCAATGCTTCGGCGGCGGTGGCGCCAGCACTTCGCGGTTGCCGTTATGCAGCGGTGCACTCACCACGCCATCCTGCTCCATCTGCTCGATCAAGCGCGCGGCACGGTTGTAGCCGATGCGCAGATGGCGCTGCACGCCGGAGATCGACGCGCGACGCGTTTCGGTGACGATGCGCACGGCCTTGTCGTAAAGCTGCGCCTCGGCGTCGCCGCCTTCTTCCCCATCTTGCGGCAGGCCGGATTCGTTGATGAATTTGCCGTCGCTGGTGGCCTGCACTTCTTCCAGCACGCCTTCGATGTACTGCGGCGCGCCCTGGGCTCTCAGCCAGTTCACCACGTTGTGCACTTCATGGTCGTCGACGAAGGCGCCGTGCACGCGGTCGGGCGTGGCGGTGCCGGGCGGGAGATAGAGCATGTCGCCGTGGCCGAGCAGCGTTTCCGCACCGGATTGGTCGAGAATGGTGCGCGAGTCGATTTTGCTGGATACCTGGAACGCGATACGCGTCGGGATATTCGCCTTGATCAAACCGGTGATCACATCCACCGACGGACGCTGCGTGGCGAGGATCAAGTGCACGCCAGCAGCACGGGCCTTCTGCGCCAGGCGGGCGATGAGTTCTTCCACCTTCTTGCCGACGATCATCATCATGTCGGCGAACTCGTCGATGATCACGACGATGTACGGCAGCGTCTCCAGCGGCTCGGCCACCTGGTTGGGCATGTCGGGATTGGGGCGGAACAGTGGATCCAGCAGCGGCTGGCCGGCGTTCTCGGCGTCCTTCACTTTCTTGTTGAAGCCTGCGAGGTTGCGCACGCCCACCGCGGCCATCAGCTTGTAGCGGCGTTCCATCTCGGCCACGCACCAGCGCAACGCGTTGGCGGCTTCCTTCATGTCGGTGACGACCGGCGCGAGCAGATGCGGAATGCCCTCGTAGACCGAGAGTTCCAGCATCTTCGGGTCGATCATGATCATGCGCACGTCTTTGGCGCTGGCCTTGTACAACAGGCTCAGCACCATCGCGTTCACCGCCACGGATTTACCGGAACCGGTGGTACCGGCGACCAGCAAGTGCGGCATCTTGGCGAGATCGGCCACCATGGGGCGGCCGCCAATATCCTTGCCCAGTGCGAGCGTGAGCGGCGATTTCTGCTGATCGTATTTATCGGAGCGCAGGATTTCCGACAGGTACACGATCTGCTTCTTCGCGTTCGGAATTTCCAGGCCGATCACGTTCTTGCCCGGAATCACGTCGACCACGCGCACGCTGACCACCGAAAGGCCGCGCGCGATGTCCTTGTCCAGGCTCGATACCTGGCTGCCGCGCACGCCGGCGGCGGGTTCCATCTCAAAGCGGGTGATCACCGGGCCGGGGAACACACCCACCACCTTGGCTTCGATCTTGAAGTCCTTGAGCTTCAATTCGACCTGGCGCGAGAGCACTTCCAGCGTTTCTTCCGAATAGCCCGGGCCCTGCTCCGGCGCTTCATCCAGCAGCGACAGCGGCGGCAGTTCGCCAGGCTGTGCAGCGCCGACGAACAGCGGGATCTGCGTTTCCACGCGCGCGCGTTCGCTCTTCACCACGGGTGCGGCGGGTGCCTCGATGCGCACGGGTTCGCGCTTGGCCTGCTTGATCGCCTCGGTTTTCTTCACCACTTCGCGCTCGACGCGCGCCTGGTGCGCGGCGATCACTTCCGGCGCCTTGCGCAGCTTGCCGCCGAACCAGCCGGCGAGCTTCAGCACGCCCTGCCCGGTGAGATCCATCAGCTTGAACCAGGACAGCCCGGTGGCGAAGGTGACGGCGACCAGGAAAATGGCCAGCAGGAACAGCGGCGCGCCCTTATCGCCAAACGCACCGAGCAAGGCATGGCCGATGCCGCGGCCAATCACGCCACCCGGGCCTTCCGGCGCCATCACGCTGTCGTGGAAGATGATCCAGCACAAGCCCGGCGCGGTAATGAAAAAGAACACCGAACCGATCAGGCGCAGCGACGGCTCCCACGGCTGCACGCTGCGCACGCCATGATTGCGCAGCACTTTTATGCCGAGCAGCAACAGCAGCAGGGGGAAGCAGTACGCCACGATGCCGAACAGATAGCGCAGCAGATCGGCGATGTACGCGCCCACCGTGCCGCCCAGGTTGTGCACGTGGCCGCCGGTGTCGGCATGCGACCAGCCGGGATCGGCGGCGTCGTAACTGAAGAGACACACCAGGAGATAGAGAGCCAACGGCAACAGCAGCAACGCGCCCGCCTCACGCAGGCGGCGCTTCACTTCCTCGCTGAGGCCAGTCTTTTCCTTTGCTTTTCGTACGTTTGCGCTGCGCGCCGCCACCGGGGTGTGTTTCCTTGTAGGAATGTCGAACAAATTTGCGCGTTGCAGTGTAACCAACCGAAGGTGGCCGCCGAACAGCGAGGGCCATGCCGTCGATGGACAGGTTCAGAAACGGGTCGCGCAAGTCAGCCTTGAATAGCCCCTGCGACTTCCCCATCCTTGCGGCTTCGATCACCCAAGCCCGACAGGCTCCAGCGCCTGAGAAGACGGCTCCGCGATCCAGAACTGCCCTGATAAATTGCCTGCAACCCCTTAAGGATAATAGCAATGACCACCCCCAAGCATAGCCGCCTGCTGATCCTCGGCTCGGGCCCCGCCGGTTACACCGCCGCGGTGTACGCCGCGCGTGCCAACCTCAAGCCGACCATGGTCACCGGCCTGCAGCAGGGTGGTCAATTAATGACCACTACCGAGGTCGACAACTGGCCGGGCGACGTGAAAGGCGTGCAGGGTCCGGAACTGATGCAGCGCATGGCCGAACACGCCGAGCGCTTCGAAACCGAGATGGTGTTCGACCATATTCACCAGGTCGACCTCAAGCAGCGTCCGTTCCGCCTGAAAGGTGATTCGGGCGAATACACCTGCGATGCGCTGATCATCGCCACAGGCGCCACCGCCAAGTATCTCGGCATTCCCAGCGAGGAACATTACAAAGGCAAGGGCGTATCGGCCTGCGCGACGTGCGACGGTTTCTTCTTCCGCGAGCAGGACATCGTGGTGGTTGGCGGCGGCAACACCGCCGTGGAGGAAGCGCTGTACCTGGCCAACATCGGCCGCAAGGTGTACCTGGTGCATCGCCGCGACAAGCTGCGCGCGGAGAAAATCATGCAGGACAAGCTGTTCGAGAAAGCCGCCGCCGGCAAGATCGAGCTGGTGTGGAACCACACCATCGCCGAAGTACTGGGCGACAACACCGGCGTGACCGGCGTGCGCGTGAAGGACATCAACAGCGGTACGACGCGCGATATCGCGGCAACCGGCTTCTTCGTCGCGATTGGCCACACGCCCAACACCGGCATTTTCGAAGGCCAGCTGGACATGCACGACGGCTACATCAAGATCCGCAGCGGCCTGGAAGGCATGGCGACGATGACCTCGGTGCCGGGCGTGTTTGCAGCAGGCGACGTGGCGGACCATGTGTATCGCCAGGCGGTGACGTCGGCGGGCTTCGGCTGCATGGCGGCGCTGGATGCGGAGCGGTGGTTGGATCAGAACGTGAAGGTTTGAGGTTTGTCGTTTCCATTCCTAGCATTGGGAAAGCAACCTAATTCCGTCGCCCCGGCGAACGCCGGAGCCCAGCGACTTCGCTCTGAACCAAAGCCACTAGGCCCCGGCGTTCGCCGGGGCGACGGGCATAAAACACGTGCTCCCCACTCCTCAACCATGGAGTGATGATGATTGAAGCCCGCTTCCACGACAGCATCGACGAGATCCCCGCTTCCGCCTGGGACACCCTGCGCCCGGACGACAATCCCTTCCTCTCGCACGCCTTTCTCGCCGGTCTCGAACGCACCGGCTGCATACGCCCTGAGTGGGGCTGGCAAGCGCATCACCTGGGTCTTTATCGCAATGGCGCGTTGATTGCCGCGGCGCCGCTGTACTTGAAAGGCAACTCGCACGGCGAATTCGTGTTCGATTGGAGCTGGGCAGCTGCATGGGAACGCGCGGGTGGCCAGTACTATCCCAAGCTGCTCAATGCCGTGCCCTACTCGCCCGTGACCGGGCCGCGCTTGCTCGTTGGGAACGATGCGACGCAAGCATCCGAACGACGTGAGTTGCTGGTGGAAGCGATGCGCCAGCAAGCGCAACGGCTGCAGTTATCGTCCGTGCATGCCAACTTCCTCATCGACGCAGAGCTTGATGCCTTCGATGAGGACTGGATGGGACGCAGTGACGTGCAATTCCATTGGCACAATCAAGGCTATGCGGATTTCGAAACCTTCCTGGCCGCGCTCAATCACAAGAAGCGCAAGAACATCCGCCACGAGCGCAAACGTGTCGCATCGCACGGCCTGGCTATCGGCATGGTTGGCGGTGCGGAGCTGACGGCCCGCGAATGGCGCCGCGTGCATGCGCTCTACACCGATACCTTCGATGCCAAGGGCAATCACGCCGCGCTCACCGAGCCGTTCTTTCAATACCTGCGCAAGGAACTCGGCAACACGGTGCAGCTGGCGCTGGCCAGGCAGCAAGGAGAGATCGTGGCGGTGGCGTTGATGTTGCGCAGTGCCAGCACGTTGTACGGGCGCTATTGGGGCGCCTGCGTCGATCTGCCGGATCTGCATTTCGAGCTGTGTTACTACCAGGGCATCGAATACGCGATTGCGCAGGGCCTGCAGCGGTTCGAACCGGGCGCGCAAGGTGAGCACAAGCTCGCGCGCGGCTTTCTGCCGACGCGCACGCATTCGCGCCACTACCTGGTGCATGAGGGCTTCCGCAGTGCCGTACGTCGGGCGCTTGCGCACGAATGCGAGAGCATGGACGCTTATGCTGACGATCTGCGCGATCACAGCCCCTACGCCCAATCATGATTCGTTTGCCTCGGCTCGACGACCACGCGCCGGGTCATTTCCCCGACCCTCGCACCGCCCTCATCGAACCCAACGGCTTGCTTGCGTTCGGCGGCGACCTTTCGCCACTGCGCCTGATGACGGCGTACGCAAACGGCATCTTTCCCTGGTACAACGAAAACGAACCGATCCTGTGGTGGTCTCCCGATCCACGCTGCGTGTTTGAGACCGATGCACTGCGCCCCAATCGCAGCCTGCGCCGGACACTGCACGGCAAGGTGTGGAACATCACGGTGAATCGCGCTTTCCGGGCGGTGATGCAGGCTTGCGCGGCGCCGCGACCCGGCCAGTTCGGTACCTGGATCAGCCCCGCGATGATGGATGCCTACGAAGCCCTGCATCAGCTGGGCTGTGCGCACAGCATCGAGGTGTGGGACCAGGAACGGTTGGTGGGTGGTATCTACGGTGTATCCATCGGCCGCTTGTTTTGCGGCGAATCAATGTTCAGCGTAGAAAGCGGTGGCTCGAAGCTGGCTTTGTGTGCCCTGGCTGCGTTGCTGCGCGAGTGGGAATTTCCATTGATCGATGCGCAGGTGAGCAATCCGCATTTGCTGGGGCTGGGTGCGGTGGAGATATCGCGCGACGTGTTCTTGGAAAACGTCGCGGCCTTGGTGACGGCGCCATTTGATGAGAAGCGGTGGAAAGATCTTCCCTGTATTCCTGCACAACGTATTCTGGAAAACGGCTGCTTTACGTTGCGAGACACGTAGGCTGGGATGGAATCCCAGCATGATTGGCATGGCGATGCTGGGATTTCATCCCAGCCTACGATTTACGCCGTTGGCGCTCGCGTTCCTTCACATGATCAATGAACGCACGCAACTTCGGCATGATCTGCCTGCGGCTGGGGTAGTAGAGGAACACGCCCGGCATCACCGGCGCATAACGCTCCAGAACTTGCACCAACGTCTTTGTTCTCAAACCTTCCGCCACCATCGGCTGCGGCAACTGGGCAAGGCCAACGCCTTCCAGTGCCGCGCCAAGCATGGTCGGAAAATCATTGGCGATCAGCGGGCCGGCGACGGCGATTTCGATCGCGCGCCCGTTGTCGTTGAACGTCCATGGCGCGAGTGCGCCGTTGGAGCGCCGCCAGCGCAAGCAAGCGTGTTGGCGTAGATCGTCCAGGATTCTGGGCCGCTTGCGGCTTTTGAAATACGCCGGACTGCCGACCACGACGAAAGGAAACGGCGGGCTCAACGGCACGGCAACCATATCGGCATCAAGAAACTGCCCCATGCGCACACCGGCGTCGAAGCCTTCCGCGGCAAGGTCGATCAATTCCTCGCTGGCGGCGATTTCCACTTCGATCTCGGGATAGGCCGCGCAAAACGATGCAATCAGCGGCTCCAGCAGGATCGGCACCGCCGCGCGCGGTACGGAAAGACGCAACAATCCCGCTGGCCGCTGACCAAGTCCGCGCGCTACGTCACTGGCCGCCACGAGTTCCTCGAAAGCCGGCTTGGCACGCGATAGAAACCGTTCGCCTGCTTCGGTCAGGCCAACGCTGCGCGTGGTGCGCATGAAAAGCGCAGCGCCGATACGTGTTTCAAGCACGCGAACCGCTTGGCTGATGGCCGAGGGCGTTACGCCAAGTTCCGCCGCGGCCCGGCGAAAACTGCGGTGCCGAGCGACGCTGAGAAACGCTTCCACCCCATCCAGTGCGCCCTGCCTGACTGTGAAGTTTTGCTTCATAGCCCATCAACATTGTGAGCGATAGTCGCTCGTGCGAGGCGATGGTACACCTTACTCACCCCGCACTCATGAGGACGTTTTGCCATGACCGATGCACTTGAAGGCGTCCGCAACCACTATCGCGCGACCGGCCTGACCGAGCGGCTGAAGACGGCGCTTGCCGTGTTCGGGCCGGAGCACCAAACGCTGACGCCACAGCAATTGGGTACGCTCGATCAATTCCACACGCGAGGGCTTGCCGCCACCGCGGAACTGGCCACGCTGACGGGCATTCATGCCGGCATGTCGGTGCTGGACGTCGGTTCGGGCATTGGCGGCCCGGCCCGTTTTTTGGCGGCCAACTATGGCTGCAAAGTCACAGGCATCGACCTCAGCGAACCGTTTGTGGACGCTGCGCGCTATCTCACCCAACGCACACGACAAAGCGAGCAGGTGTCGTTTCATGCCGCCAGCGCCTTGGAACTTCCTTTCGATGTCGACCGCTTCGACGTCGCGTTGCTGCAGCATGTGGCGATGAACATCGCCGACCGCGCACGGCTCTATCAGGAAATACGGCGCGTGTTGAAACCCGGCGGCAAACTGGCGACATTCGACGTAGTGATCAACAACGGCGAACCGCACTACCCCGTTCCATGGGCACGCACGGCGGCTACCTGTTTTCTGCTCACCGCCGATGCAACGCGCGAAGCGATCGAACGCGCAGGTTTCCGCACGCTGGTATGGCAAGACGACACCGCAGCGGCAAAAGCGTGGATGGCTCAGCTGCGCGATGCCGGGCCGCTACCGTCGCCGAATCTCGGTGTAGTGATGGGAACGGATTTTGCGCAGCTGGCCACCAATCTCGGGCGCAGTCTGCTGGAAGGCCGGCTCGGTGTGCTTACCGCCGTGTTCGAGGCCATCGCCTGACAGGAGGCACCATGTCACCGGAACTTCTTTTTCGACTGCATCTTGTGCTGGGCTATGTCGCGTGGCTGCTCTGCTTTGGCGTCTACCTCTGGCCCAGGCTCAGGTCGATGACACCGTTCGATGCGCAACGCGCCATCGCCACCTTGCATAGTTTCCGCTTCTTCGGATTGGTGTTTATCCTGCCGGGCGTGGTCAGCCCCGGCTTGCCAGCAAGCTTCGCCAGGTTCGCGGCATACGGCGACTTCGCCACCGGTTTGCTGGCGATGCTGGCGCTGCTGACGGCGCGCATCCGCCCGCTGTTCTGGTTGTTCGTGGTGGCGTTCAACGTGATGGGCACGATCGATCTGGTGGTCGATTATTACCATGCCGTGCGCATCAATCTGCCGGCGCGTGCGGGCGAACTGGGAAGCACCTATGCCATTCCCATCATCTATGTGCCGCTGCTGATGATCACGCATGTCACGGCGTACTATCGGTTGTTGCGCCCGCAGACCAAGGCTGCCGCGCTGGCAGCGACGTAGGTTGGGGTGCGAACCCCAACATTGTGATGTCCGCATGCATGGCGATGTTGGGGTTCGCGTTCCGCTCACCCCAACCTACGGTGGATCGGCGTCAGTGGTTCAAAGCCAGTGCTTTCAATTCGGCGTAGTGATCGAGAAACAGCGCGACCAGATGCGGATCGAGATGGTTGCCCGAAGCATGGCGCAGGTAATCCAGTACTTCCGCTTCCGGCCATGCGGGCTTGTATACGCGCGAATGGCTCAAGGCATCCCACACGTCCACCACGCTGAAAATGCGGGCGGCTAGCGGAATCGCCTCGCCCTGCAAACCCTGCGGATAGCCGGTGCCGTCCCAGCGTTCGTGGTGGCTGTAGGGAATGGCGCTGGCGCCGCGCAGAAAATCGATTCGCTGCAGCATGTCGTAGCCCATGCGCGGATGGGTACGCATCAACTGGGTTTCTTCGTCGTCCAGTTTGCCGGGCTTGATCAGGATGGCATCCGGCAAGGCCAGCTTGCCGATGTCATGCAACAGTGCGCCGAACTTCACGTCACGCAGCGCATCGCCTTCCAGGCCCGCCAGCCTGGCCAGGCCAAGCGCCATGCGCACGACGCGCTCGGAATGGTCGCTGGTTTCCTTGTGCCGGATGTCCATGGCTTCCACCAGCACGTGCAGCGCTTGCTCGTGACTGACGAGCAATTGCCGATTGGCTTCGCTCAGGCGTCGCACGGTGCGGCCGATCATCCAATACAGCAAGAGGCCGGTGCCGAGAACGAACAACCATCCTTTGGCGATCTGGTAAAGGATGATGCGGCGCGGGTCATGCACCAGGTAGCCCAGCAGATGCCCGGAAAACCAGATCCATGCCGCCGAAACCAGCACATAGATGCCGGCGGTGCGCAATTGCGGACTGATCCTTATCACGGGCTGGCAAACATTCGGCAGGTAAACAATGCATGGGAATGGCGCGACGTCAGCAAACTGTTGCAATCGCTGTCACGAAGATATGCCACGCCCTGCCCCTGTGTATCTAAAAGATGCATTCTGCCATCCGCCGAGTGAAGCATGTCGCGCTCATTTGCGCAATTCGGCGCGTGACGTTCTGCAACGGCGTTATCGTTGCGAACATCTCTTGCGATGGCCTACCCAAGGGCGCCCGCTCCGAACTTAAGGCTTCCACCATCGCCGCAGAGCCCCAACTCGTCATTCCAGCGAAAGCGCATTGCTGTCCGGGGAAATTCGCTGCGCTCTAGACAAGCACATCTGCAACTCAACCGAAGCCCCTTTTTTCCAGCAAATTCAAAGCTAGCGATTCGTCGCCCCGGCGAACGCCGGGGCCCAGTGTCTTTGACGACCTGTAAGTCGCTGGATCCCGGCTTTCGCCGGGACGACGAGCTTTTTAGCCATTTCGCTTAAACAAGCAAAACTTTCC
>NZ_DATEJY010000002.1:0-6580 GCF_035277725.1 Dyella sp.
CGCCACCGCATCGGGGGTTCGCTCCGCCTGCGCTTCGAACAACTCATGCACCAGTCCCGTGGACCAGGCTGGTGTTTGCGTAGCGTTGAAGCCCTCGATAATGTCGCGTCGTTCGGCTTCGCTCAGCAGCGTAAGCTGCCCGACCGGATCGCGTGGACGATCAAGTACCGCGTACATCAATCGGGTGAAACGCCCTATCAAGAGATCGATGGTGCGTTCATCGAACAACTGCTCGTCGTAATTGAAAGAGCATCGCAGGCAATCTTCTAGCTCAAGCACCTCCAATACAAGATCGACGCCCGCGTTGCCGCCGCTTTGGTAGACCGGATAAGCCGACAATGCAATATCGCCCCAATGGACGCTGGGGTTTTCTAAGTGGTCGCCCCACAGCATCGTCACATCCCCCCCACCCCTGGCCTTCTGAAAGACATAAGCCGTCTGAAACAAGGGATGGCTGTAAGAGGAGCGCTGTTCCGCCGTATGCTCGATCAAAGTAGAAAAAGGCAGGTCCTGATGAGACATGGCACGAAACACCACACTGCGCGTCTCTTCAATAATTTTATGAAAAGGAGCTGCCCCGCTGACGTTCGTTCGCAGGACCACAGGGTTGGCGAAGTCCCCGAATACATTGCGCCATTTGCGCAGCCGACGTGCCGGCATCATTGATCCGATCACCACATCTTCGTGGCCCAAATGCCGCGACAAGAAGACTTCGAACACCGCCAGCAAAACAAGAAAGCAACTGGCTGCATGTTCCTGGCAAAAAGCCATCAAGCGCTGAAGATTCTCGCCACGGAAGCTGAAGTGCCTTGTCGCATAACGAGAGCCTGAGCGAGAGCCTGGCAATCGGTCTGCCGGAAAATGCTGCGCTGCGTATTCCGGCTGCAGGACATTACGCCAATGGTCAAGCTCGGACCGCCCACCTGCACCATCGAGCCAGGAGCGTTGCCAATGCACATATTCGGCATAGCTTGCTTCGATGTCTGCAAGCACTGGACATTCCACTCCACCCCGCTGGCAACTAGCTAACACTTGTCCGAATTCGTGCATGAAGCGCCAGTAAGACCAACCGTCCCCAATCAAATGATCGAATGAGAAAAGGATCACGCCATCCGTTTCGCTGCGCTGATAGATACATATTCGCATCAGCGGCGCTTGGGCCAGATCGAACGGCCGCTCGCTATCGGAGCGGACGAGTCGCAGAAGCTCTATGTCACTAAGGCTGGACGCGTCCCTGATCTGCACGTGCCCTGTCACATGAGGCGCAATGCGCTGCCAGGGCTCCCCGTCAACCGTTTCGAAGCTTGCGCGCAGCATGGGGTGGCGATCCACCATATGCTGGAAGGTCTGATCGAACATCGCATGAGCGATGGGCCCGGACAAGCGCGCGGCGAAGCTGATGTTATGTGTCGACTGGCATCCTGGCTCAAGCTGGTAGAGAAACCAACGCCCCCTTTGGCCTGCCGATAGACGAAACCGCAACTCTTGCAATTCATTAACTGCTGCACTCAATTGCAATACTCCCCTCTTGCAATCACATCGACCACCGCGCGAAGGCATGTCGATCCAACCGGTGGAATCACCGGCAGCAACGCTTTGAATTATTGCCTGGGTAAACTTGAAGCAATACGAAGCAAATCCGCGAAAATCCCGCCAGCCGTGACCTCGGGACCTGCACCGGGTCCTTGTATCTTCATGGGATTGTCGTGATAACGATGGGTATCAAACTGAATAACATTATCGGTCGCGCTGGTATGGGCGAACGTGTGTTCCGGAGGTAGGATGCATAAGCCAACGCTTCCGTGTCCTTTCGAATCCAGGCGTCCCACATGCCGAAGTATTCCTCCTTGCGCCCGTGCCTCAGCCAGCTTTTCAGCCATCATTGCGTCCAGCTCCTCCATATTGCTAAAGAATGATTCGGTGGAAACCTCGCCTAGCCTATCGGGTACTAGGTTCTGCACCTGCACGTCATCTAGTGACATGGACAAACCAGCTTCGCGCGCAAGGATAATCAGCTTGCGCGCAACATCCATACCCGAAAGATCCTCGCGTGGATCCGGTTCGGTGTAGGCAAGCGCGTGCGCATCACGTAGTAAGGCCGAAAAAGAACGGCTGCCATCATAGTGATGGCAAAGCCAGGCCAGCGTCCCTGAAAACATCCCCTCGATGGAAAGCAACTCATCGCCGGTGTCGATGAAATCGCGTAAGGTCTGCACGACAGGAAGACCCGCACACACAGTGGCTTCCTGACGAAAGTGCGCCGAGTTTCCCGCTCTCTGAATCCTTTGCCAACGATCCAGCGGGCCGCTGCCGGCAAGCTTGTTGGGCGTTACGATATGAATTCCGTTTTGCATCCATTGTTCGTAGTGCTCTACGACTACATCACTGGCGGTGCAGTCGATCAGCATCACCTGCGTACCCGCGCTACGCATATGACGCACAAAAGCCTCTAAATCAACTGGATGTGACTCGTTCCCGGGGTGCCATTGTTGCATCGCATCTGTTTCATACATCCACATTTTCTTGCTGGAGGCCACGCCATGGAGCCTTAGTTGCACACCAGTGCGCTCGATAAGACGCAGCTGGTTGCTACGCAGCTGGTTCAGCAAGGCGTTGCCGACTCGTCCCGGACCAATCAGACCGAGCGATAGCTGCTGTCGTGGGGGAATTGGCGAAGCGGGATGTAGCTGCGACCGCGACCAAAAAGGCTCGGGATTAGGCGAAAGATGCGCGATACTCTTCATGAGGCGATTCAAGCACCAGCCAACTTTGACTTTCCGTGTGTACGAAATAGGTCCGTTATCAATAACGGCTTAAATCCCGCAGGTCTGGCTAGTATTACTCGGGATTTGTTTCAAATGCAATTCGAATTAGCGCGGATTTGACACACACGCTTGCGACCAAACGAGAAGGCGAACCGATGCCGAGGAACGGCCTTCGATGATGAAACTGATGACGCCTCGTATCTTTGCAAGAATTCGCGAAATTGACTGACGCTCGTCCTGGGGCTTGATCAGATGCTTGCCGTTACGGCTGCGACAATGTGTCTGTCTGTAACGAGATAGTGGGCGTGACCGTTTGAGCAAGGTTGCGTATCGCACCAGGGTTCCCGCCCCTTTTCACGATACTTTAGCCACCTGCCTTTGCAGGCATGATGGCTTCATCTGGGCGACATTATGCGCGCCTGACTATGGAAATTGGAAGTTCGAGAGATTTAGCGCGCTGGTTGAAGATCAAATCCAATTTCGAGAGCGCATGACACGTCCGAATTTGCGGACCACTTTACAGAGCTAATGAGTATGAGCGAACTGTTCTGTGGATGCTAAGACACAAGCTGCACGCGGCGAATCGTCCTGCTGGCCAAGACTGAAACCATGGCAAAACCCGATAGCAAGATACCGCCGAATACAAACAAATTTTGCATTGAAACGTAACGAGTCAACGCACCTGCCAATACCGCCGATAACGGAGAGATACCGGTCATTACCAAGGTCAGAATGCTTGTGATGCGGCCAAGCACATGTTTTGGAATACGGTTTTGGATCCAAGTATAAAGACTGACTTGCACGAAGCCGACACCGACACCTAGCACAAACATCAATGCGGCGCTCACCATCGGCAAACGGCTCATGCCAATACCTACCATTGCCTGCCCCGCGAACATATCAACTAAGCAGATCAGAACGCCCAAAGAAGTTGTTTTCAGCCAATCAAGTCCGCAGAGCAGCGCGCCTATGAGCTGGCCAACGCCCATCACTGAAATTAACATGCCGAACGCAGCGCTTCCCATGCCAAGCTGTTGCTGCACCAGAACAGGAAGACCTACTTGCACCGGCCCACTGGCTATCAGCGCAGCGATCGCCCAATAGCACGTTAACGTGCGCAGCGCAGTATCGCCAACTAGTCTTCTGACGCTATCAACAATCGAAGCGAGTAACGGTTCACTTGCTTCAATTTTCGTCGAGATGGATGGCGTGATACGCGGCGCGCTCCAAGCAGCAACGAGAAAGCAACCACCATTTACCAGGAAGGCAATGGCCATGCCCTTGGCTGTTGAACCCAACAATCCGGCGAGAATCGGCCCCAACAGGACCGCGCCCTGACTTGCTGCCATCATCATCGAATTGGCCGCCTGCAGCTGGGCCGGTTCGACCAGTCTGGGCAAAATCGACATGCGGGCCGGGATGGAGAACGACCCGGTTACACCCATAATGATCGCGAATACATAGACGAGCTGGATATTCACGGCATCAGCCAGGACTTGAATACCAAAGAGGAACAGTGCAGCCGAAGCAGCCAGCGATGAAACGATCAACGCGCCACGCTGCGAATAACGGTCCACCAGCGCCCCGGCCACCATCAATAGCGCCGCCCGCGGAAGACCCACGCAGGCCATCACTATCCCCAACGCCAGGCTGTCATGCGTCAAATGCAGCACCAACCATGGCATAACCACCACAATGAACTGATCACCCAGTAACGTCGCGGTGGTACCGACTAACAACCGAAGAAATCCTGTGTGACGCAGGATATGGGCGCCGTTCATGGCTAACTCTCGTTCTCGTCGATGACGACGCTGTGTACGCGCAAAGCGCACGATTGTGAAGGGAGGTATGTAAGCACACTTCGTTGTGGTTATGCCTCCAAAACGGTAACAGTCGCATCAGCGTGTTTCGATGCGGAAAGCCGCTTTCACTGAGGCATTCTTCACGGAACTCGGTATCGAACACGAAGTTCACTGGCCCAGTCGTTCAAGCCTGAACGCAGCATTCTAAAAAAGCAGAGCCCCCGTGCATGTGCATGCGGGGGCTCTGGGGTAACGCCTAGCTACGCGGTTGAACTGTTCCGATTCAACCGTTGCTTTTCACTGTCCGGTACTTTCGGTGAAGCCAATTTTGTTCAGTCCATAACTCTTCGCATCTGCTAAAACGCGCGCGACTACCTGATAAGGCACCTGATCAGCCGCGTCGATCTGCACTTCCGGCTGATCTGCTTCAGCCTTGGTCGCAATGACCGCGATCTGCGTCTTCAGCTGCTCTTCGTCAACCGGGGTGTCGTTCCAGTAAAACGCACCCGACTGATCGATTTTCAGATGAATCGGCTCTGGCGGATTGCTCGGCGGAACAACGTTCGGATTCGGCTGCGGCAGGTCGATCTTGATTTTGTGCGTCATGATCGGTGCCGTGATCATAAAGATGATCAGCAGCACCAGCATCACGTCAACCAGCGGCGTGACGTTGATGTCAGCCATGGGGCCTTTGCCACCACCCGTACTAAATGCCATGGCAAATCACTCCTTACCGGTCGTCATGAAGCCGACGTGGACCATGCCCGAATCCTTGGCATCGCCAAGCACCTTACGGACCATCTTGAATTCCGTGTCCTTGGCGGCACGGATTTGAAGTTCAGGCTGCGGCGACATCGACGCGAACACCGCAAACTTCGCTTTCAACTCGGCCTCGGTGATCGGGTTCTGATCGTCATCGAGATACATGGAGCCATCATCCTTGATGGCCAGATCCCTCGGTGGTGTCGGCGGCGGCGTATCCGTGGTTTTCGGATTGGCCGTCGGCAGCTTCACCGTAACCCGGTGCGACATCAGCGGTGCGGTGATCATGAAGATGATCAGCAACACCAGCATCACGTCGACCAGCGGCGTGACGTTGATTTCCGACATCGGCGAGCCGGACTCGTTTCCGGAGCTCATCGCCATGGGTCAACACCTCACTTCTGAGTTTGAGCAACGCCTTCGACACGCGAACCGGTCGCGAAGAAGTCGTGCAGGTCGTGCGCGAATTCGTCGAACCGAGCGTAGGTCAGGCGGTTGGAACGGGTAAAGAAGTTGAACGCGAGCACGGCCGGGATAGCTACGAACAGACCGAAAGCGGTCATGATCAGCGCTTCACCCACCGGGCCGGCCACAGCTTCCATCGAAGCATTACCGGAAGCAGCGATACGGATCAGGGCGCCGTAAATACCCCACACGGTACCGAGCAGACCCACGAACGGAGCAGACGAACCGACCGTGGCGAGCAGGGTCATGCCGCCTTCCATGCGTAGGCTCTCGCGAGCAACGGCCTGGCGAAGGGCGCGATCGATGAATTCCGAACGGCTCAGCGATTCGGCCAGACGACCGCCACCGGCGGATGCCTGCTGGTGGTGAGCTACCGCCGAAGCGGCGTCCAGTGCGATCTTCGAGAATGGTTCACCCTTGGGTTGGGCTTCCAGTTCGCGAATAGCATCTTGGGTGGAGTTGTTTGACCAGAAGCCGTTGATGACGCTATCGGCACGGTTACGTACCAATGCGTTACGAATCGCATTGGCGATGATGAAGTACCACGAGGAGAACGACATCACCACGAGGACCACGAACACGATCCATCCCAGGAAGTCGAAGTGGTGAATGAGATCGCTAAAGCCCATTTGCTGCATGGCCTGGGCATTGGCGTTGCCACCCAGTGCCGGAGCGGCGGCGTCGGACGGAGGAGTTTGTTGGAACATAAACGCTACCCTTAAGAAGTCAGGCGTGAACTGTAACTGTAATTGGGATTACAGCTGGTTAAGGTTGAAGGTGATCGGG
>NZ_DATEJY010000003.1:0-3315 GCF_035277725.1 Dyella sp.
TGCGGCAGGGAGTAGGGCGGCACCATCTTCTTGACGTGCTTCAGCACGAAGTTGATCACCGAACCCTTGAGGCCAAGCAAATCACCCAGCCCGGTAGTCACGATGTGCTTGACCTGGGTTTCGGCAACGATCTGCTGCAAGGTCGCGGCGAAGTTATCCAGCACCACGATGGCAACAGCGCCCGAATCTTCCAGCTGATGTTTGAGTTCGCGCGCGGTGTACATCGGATTGGTGTTGACCACCACCATGCCGGCGCGCAGCGCGCCGAACAGCGCGATCGGGTACTGCAGGTTGTTGGGCATCATGATGGCGACGCGGTCGCCCTTGGCGAGTTTCAACTCGCCCGTGAGGTAGGCAGCGAATTGCCGGCTCAACGTGTCGATGGTGCCGTAGCTCAGGCGCTTGCCGAAGCTGGAGAAAGCATCGCGTTCGCGGAAGCGTCCAAAAGCCTCTTCCAGTACGGCAACTACCGAGGCGTACTTGTTGATGTCGATCTCTGCAGGTACGCCATCCGGATAGTGACTCAGCCACGGACGCTGATTGCTCATGTTCGATCCCAAGTTCCCTGAATTAATGCCAATAGTGATGGTGGTGCGCATCAGGCATCATGACGGCGAGGCATTGGAGCATACGCTGGCGTATAGCGGCAAGCCGCGTCGCAACGAGGTCTGCTTGGGGAAGCCACGGGATGCTGAGCATGAAATATCTGTACCGATGTTCGTTGGTTGCCTTGTTGATCCTGACGATGGCCGGATGCCATCGCGCGCCGGACGAAGTGCTGATCCGGCAGGCCATCGACAGGGCGGCTCAGGCCGCCGAGCAGGTCGATGCATCGGCGGTGATCGCACCGCTGACGGATGATTTCGATGGTAACAGCGGCACGATGACACGGCAGGATCTCGGCAACCTGCTGCGTGCCGCGAAGTTTCGTGGCGAGACCTTGCACGCCGTGTTGGGACCACTGGATGTGCAACCGCGCGGCGAGCGATACGTGGCGAGCTTTACCGTGACCTTGACCAGTGGCGGGAAATTGTTTCCATCGCAACTGGGTGTCTACAAGGTGGAAACCGCATGGCGCAGGGAAGGGCATGATTGGCGGTGCTATAGCGCGACGTGGGCGCAGCCTTTGTAGGTTGGGGTGTAAACCCCAACATCGCCATGCTGATGGCATTGCAATGTTGGGGTTCGCGTTCGCTCACCCCAACCTACGATGTGCGGTCAGGCTGCCTTCTTGCTCGCCAGCTGCCGTAACACGTATTGCAGAATGCCACCATGCCGGAAGAACTCGCGTTCCTTCGGCGTCAGCAGCAGCACCTTCACCTTGAAGGTCTTTTCACCCTTATCGCTCTTGGCCACGACCTTGGCTTCCTTCGCTTCACCGTCGGTAAGCCCGGTGATCTCGAACGTTTCCTTGCCGGTCAAACCGAGCGACTTTGCGTTCTCGCCATCCTTGAACTGCAGCGGCAGCACGCCCATGCCTACCAGGTTGGAGCGATGGATGCGCTCGAAGCTTTCCGCAATCACCGCTTTCACACCGAGCAGCAGTGTGCCCTTGGCCGCCCAGTCGCGTGAGGAACCGGTGCCGTATTCCTTGCCGGCGATCACGATCAGTGGTGTCTTGTCGGCCTTGTACTTCATCGCCGCATCGTAGATGGACAACTGTTCGCCACTGGGCACATACAACGTATAGCCACCTTCCACGCCATCCAGCATCAGGTTCTTGATGCGGATATTGGCGAAGGTGCCGCGCACCATCACGTCGTCATTGCCGCGACGCGAGCCGTAGGAGTTGAAGTCTTTCGGCTCCACGCCTTTGGAAATCAGGAAGCGTCCGGCGGGGCTATCTTTCTTGATCGAACCGGCGGGCGAGATATGGTCGGTGGTGATCGAATCGCCGAACAGGCCGAGTACGCGTGCACCGTGGATATCTTCGAGCTTGCCCGTCTCCATCGTCATGCCGTCGAAGTAGGGCGGGTTCTTGATGTAAGTGGAGTCGGCCCACTTGTACACGGCACCTTCGGGCGAGGGAATGCTGTTCCAGCGGCTGTCGCCCTTGAACACGTCGGCGTAGTTCTTCTTGAACATCTCCGGGCTCACCGCGCCCGCAATCACATCGGAGATTTCCTTGTTGCTCGGCCAGATGTCCTTCAAGTACACCGGCTTGCCATCGCTGCCGTTGCCGAGCGGATCGGTGGCGAGATTAACGTCCAGCGAACCGGCAAGCGCGTAGGCGACGACCAGCGGCGGCGAGGCCAGATAGTTCATCTTCACTTCCGGATGCACGCGGCCTTCGAAGTTGCGGTTGCCCGATAGCACGGACGCTACCGCAAGGTCGCCTTCGCCAATACCCTTGCTGATTTCCTGCGGCAGCGGACCGGAGTTGCCGATGCAAGTGGTGCAGCCGTAGCCGACCAGATAGAAGCCGACTTTCTCCAGCTCTTTCAGCAGGCCGGTTTTTTCCAGGTAATCGGTCACCACCAGTGAGCCGGGAGCGAGCGATGTCTTTACCCATGGCTTGGCCTTCAATCCTTTCTCGGCCGCTTTCTTGGCAAGCAAACCTGCGCCGAGCATCACCGCTGGATTGGATGTGTTGGTACATGAGGTGATCGCAGCGATCACCACCGCGCCATCATGCAACTGAAAGTTCTGGCCATTCATGGAAACGTGCGGGCCTTGCGCCAGCGCACTGGCGTCATGGCCTACCGCCGTACCGCCACCTTCGCCGGCAAGACGCGCTTCGGCGCGTGCTTCGCTGCCGTTCTTGCGGTTGACAGTCAGTGCGGCGAGGCTGTCGTGATAGCTCTTCTTGACGTCTTCGAGCAGCACGCGATCCTGCGGACGCTTGGGACCGGCCAGCGAGGGTTTCACGTCGGCGAGGTTGAGTTCCAGTGTGGCCGAGAACTGCGCGTGCGGCGTGTTTTCGTCATGCCACAGGCCCTGCGCTTGTGCGTAGGCTTTGACCAACGCGATCTGATCGTCGCTACGGCCTGACAGATGCAGATAGTTGAGCGCTTCCTGATCGATCGGGAAGATGCCGCAGGTCGCACCGTATTCCGGCGCCATGTTGCCAATGGTGGCGCGATCGGCCAGCGGCAAATGCTTCAAGCCGTCGCCGAAGAATTCCACGAACTTGCCAACCACACCGAGCTTGCGCAGCATCTGTGTAACGGTCAGCACCAAGTCGGTAGCCGTCACACCTTCGGGCAACTTGCCGCTGAGCTTGAAGCCGACTACTTGCGGAATCAGCATGGACGATGGCTGCCCGAGCATCGCCGCTTCCGCTTCGATGCCGCCCACGCCCCAGCCCAATACGCC
>NZ_DATEJY010000004.1:0-26199 GCF_035277725.1 Dyella sp.
ATCGCCACCTTGCGCTTCAATGCCGCCGCCGAGCGCACGGCATGCCTGGGGTCGCGGTACCACTTGTCGAAATAAGCCTGGTCGTAAGTTTTGCGCATGCTTCAACTCCACAGGAACGTGGATGGTAACCGCGCTTTAACAGACAAGGCGCAAATTCGTGAATCACAGCCGAATATTTCCTTGCGTTCGTCGTTGGCCCGGTCAGCGTAATAGGCAACCGGGCGTTGAGGGCCTATGTGCCAACGGGGGAGCCACCAACCATGCCCGCACCACGCTTGAGATACCTGGGCTTGCTGTTGCTTGCCGCAGTGTTGCCGCTGCAGGCCGCCGGCAATGCGCCGCTCAGTGCCGACGATATCGCCTGGCTGCGACGCGCCAGCTTCGGCCTGGACAGCGCCACGGTCGAACGCTATCGCGAACTGGGCCGTACGCGTTTCCTGGATGAGCAATTGGCCGGCGGCGATGATCCCCTGCCTCCCGCCGTCGCGCCACTGATCAACAGTTACGAGGTCTACAACACCTCGCCTGCCAAGCTGATCGCCGACTACCGTGCCGAAGCGAAAAAGGTGAAAGAGGTCGATGCCGCCGATACCAGCGCCAAGGAGATAGCGAAGAAAGATTTCCAGATGTATCGCCGCGATCTCTACAAGCAAAGCCAGGAAGTGGAACTGCTGCGCGCCATCTACGGCCAAAACCAGCTGAAAGAGCAGATGGTCTGGTTCTGGCTCAACCACTTCAACATCTATGCGCGCAAAGCCGCGATAGGCCTGTTCGCCACCGATTACGAAGAGAACGTCATTCGCCCGCATGCGCTGGGCAAGTTCAAGGATCTGGTGATGGCCACGCTGGAAAGCCCGGCCATGCAGTTGTATCTGGACAACGCCCACAACGTGCGTGGCAAAACCAACGAGAACTACGCGCGCGAATTGATGGAGCTGCATACGCTGGGTGTGCATGCCGGCTATACGCAACAGGACGTGCAGCAGCTGTCATTGATCCTGACGGGCGCCGGCATCATTCCGCCGCGCGAAGGACCCAATACCATCGATGGTCTGGATGGGCGTTTTTTCAATCAGCGCCCTGGCGTCGTGCGCAATGGCCTGTTCGTCTTCCTGCCGCGCCGGCACGACTACAGCACCAAGCAATTTCTCGGGCACACCATCAAGGGCAGCGGCTTCGATGAAATCGAACAGGCGGTGGACCTGATCGTGCATCAGCCGGCGTGTGCGCAATTCATTTCGCAACAGCTGGCCGCTTATTTCATTGCCGATGATCCGCCGCCGGCGCTGGTCAATGCCATGGCCAACACCTTCCGGAATACCGATGGCGATATCGCCGCCGTGTTGCGCACCATGTTCCTCTCCCCATATGCCACCACCGGTGCCGGCAAGAAATTCAAGGATCCGATGCAATTCGTGGCCTCCGCGATGCGCATGAGCTACGACGGCAAGCCGGTCACCGATGCCGATCCGCTGGTGAACTGGCTCAATCAGATGGCCGAACCGATGTACGGCCACATCACGCCGGACGGCTATCCCAGCGACAACACAAGCTGGTCCAGCTCCGGACAGATGGCGAAACGCTTCGATGTGGCGCGCGCGATCGGCAGCGGGCGCAACCGGTTGTTCGCCAATGCGGATGGCGAAGTACAACACGCCGAGCCACCGATGTTGAACTCCGCCTTGTTCCAGCAGACGCTGGAACCCACGCTCTCCAGCGCCACGCGCGACGCGCTCGGCAAAGCCAACTCGCCGGCGGAGTGGAACACCTTTCTGCTGTCCTCCCCCGATTTCAATTACCGCTGAGCCAAAGAGGGACCGTTATGAACCGTCGCGAATTCCTGCTCGCCGCCGCCAGCGCCACCGCGTTGCCGGCACTGTCTTTCTCCGGCCGTCTCTTTGCCGCACCCGCCAGCTCGCCGCGCTTCCTGTTTGTGTTTTTGCGTGGCGGCTATGACTGCAACAACTTCCTGGTGCCGTACAGCAGCGACTTCTACTACGAATCGCGCCCGACCATCGCCATCGCCAAGCCCGACGCCAATAACCCGAATGCGGCACTGCCGCTGGATACGAATTGGGGCATGAACCCGGTATTGCGCGATTCGATCTATCCGCTGTGGGAAAAGAAACAGATCGCCTTCATTCCGTTCGCGGGCACCGACGATCTCACGCGCAGCCATTTCGAAACGCAGGACAGCATCGAACGCGGGGAGCCGCTGAACGTCAACGGCAACTACCGCTCCGGTTTCCTCGCGCGCCTGTCCAGCCAGCTTACCGGCGTACCCGCCATCGCCTTCACCAACAGCTTGCCGCTGAGCTTCCAGGGCGCGAGCAAGGACATTCCCAATATCTCGCTGAAGGGCAACACCAAGGCGAATTTCGATGATCGGCAATCCTCCATCCTCGCCGGCATGTACAAGAACACGCCGCTGGCGTCCGCCGCTGCCGATGGCCTCAGCCTGCGCAGCTCGGTATCGATGGATCTGCAAAAAGAAATGACCGCCGCCAGCCGCGGTGCACCGAATGCTTCCGGATTCGCACAGGAAACACAGCGCATTGCCGCGTTGATGCGCGATCAATACCGCCTCGGTTTCGTCGACGTCGGCGGCTGGGATACGCATGTAAACCAGGGCAACGTCACCGGCGGCCTCGCCAACAATTTGCGCAATCTCGGCAATGGCCTTGCCGCCTATGCCGCCGCGCTCGGCAATGAATGGAACAACACCGTGGTGGTAGTGGTTTCCGAATTCGGCCGCACGTTCCGCGAGAACGGCGACCGCGGTACGGACCACGGCCACGGCACGGTGCATTGGGTACTGGGCGGCAAGGTCAATGGTGGACGCATTGCCGGCGAGCAAGTCGCAGTGACACAGCAGAACCTGTTGCAGAACCGCGATTATCAGGTGCTCAATAATTATCGGGATGTATATAGCGGATTATTGGGGCGCATCTGGGGCTTGCGCGGCAATCAGCTGCAGGATGTATTTCCGCAGGCGAAGCCACGTGATCTGCAATTGGTGTAACAAAAAAGCCTTACCCCAAGGCCTTCATTCCCGCGTAGGCTGGGATGAAATCCCAGCATTAGGAAGCCGCATAAAAGCTGGAATTGTCATCCCAGCCTACATGCCCGAAGGACTAACTCGCCGAGACCATTGCATGCGTCCCACCGCCCTAGCCACCCTCACGCTATCGCTCAGCCTGCTACTCGCACCAATCCTTACTCTTGCGGCGAACACCAACCTCACCCCCAACGACATCGCCTGGCTACGTCGCGACAGCTTCGGCCTCAACACCACCATGGTCGCGCAATACCGCGCACTCGGCCGCAACACCCTCCTCGCCAAACAACTCAACGATCAACTCGCCGACACCCTGCCCACCCCCATCGCCGCGCAAATCGACAGCTACGACGCCTTCCACACCCCGCTCGATCAGTTGCTCACCTCACTGCAGCAGGAACAACAACAGCTGCGCAACATGCCGGATGGCCCGGAAAAACAAGCCGCCAACAAAGCCATTCAACAACGCGGCAACCAGATCGGCTTGCAAGCGCAACAAGCCGAACTGCTGCACGCCATCTACGGCCAAAACCAACTCAAGGAACAACTGGTGTGGTTCTGGCTCAACCACTTCAGCGTGTATGCGCCCAAAGGGCGCGTGCGCTGGGAGCTGGCCGATTACGAAAACACCATCCGCACGCATGCGCTCGGCAAATTCCGCGACCTGGTGATGGCCACGCTGCAAAGCCCGGCCATGCTGGAATTTCTCGACAACGCGCAAAACGCCAAAGGCCACGTCAACGAAAACTACGCGCGCGAACTGATGGAGCTGCACACGTTGGGCGTCAACGCCGGCTATACCCAACAGGACGTACAGCAACTGGCGCTCATCCTTACCGGCGTCGGCATCGCACCGGTAGATGGCAAACCCGAAAACTTCAACCCGAAGATGGCCTCATTGGTCGTGCGCGATGGCTTGTTCGAATTCAACCCGCAGCGGCATGATTTCAGCGACAAGCAGTTGCTCGGCAAACCCATCAAAGGCAGCGGTTTCGACGAAGTGCAACAGGCCGTCGACCTGATCGTGAAGCAGCCGGCCTGTGCGCAGTTCATCTCGCGCAAGCTGGCGGCCTACTTCGTCGCCGATAACCCGCCACCCGCGCTGATCAACAAAATGGCGCGTACCTTCCAGCGTACCGATGGCGATATTGCGCAGGTGATGCGCGTGATGTTCCAGTCGCCCGAGCTGCTCACCGGCGCTGGCAAGAAGTTCAAAGACCCCGCGCAATTCATCGTCTCGTCGGTACGTTTGGCTTACGACGGCTCACCCATCGTCAACGCGCTGCCGTTGGTGAATTGGCTCAACCAACTGGATCAACCGCTATTCGGCCGCATCACCCCCGACGGCTGGCCGCTCGATAGCGATGCCTGGTCCAGCTCCGGCCAGATGGCCAAACGCTTCGACATCGCGCACGCCATCGGCACCGGCAACAACCAACTCTTCACCCCCGACGGTAGCACCGCCCGCACCGCCGGCTTCCCCATGCTCACCACCCGCCTGTATTACGACGCTATCGATCCGTATCTGTCGAAAGCCACCCGTGATGCCTTGGCGAAGGCGACATCGCAGCAGGAGTGGAATACTTTTCTGCTTTCATCGCCGGATCTCAATTATCGCTAGCGGAGGCCTTTGCGTGGCAGCAGTGGTTGGGTTGGCGCCAATGGCACTAACTTAGGCGGTCTTCGCTCGACTACAGCGAAAAACTTTGAACCCGTCGTCCCGACGGAAGCCGGGACCCAGCGACTTGCATTTCGCCCAAGACACTGGGCCCCGGCTTTCGCCTGTCTCCTGATCACATCTTTTCGGGCTTGCTGATCCCACTCGATCGCTGCAAAAACGCCGCAAACCAGTTCCGTCACCTGCTTGCAGGGGACGGAGCGATCATCGCAAGACTGGACTCTGGAGCTATATCGGATTTGCGATCAAGAGACATGGCTTTCGCCGGGGCGACGATGCCTAAGTGAGTGCCATTGGGGTTAGCGCAGCGTAACCCAACCTACGCATCCTCAACCCGCCGATACTCCCCTTCCATCACCCTTTCCCAATTCACTCCGCCATCAAACGAACTCTCCAACACCAACCGGTAAACTCCATCTGACACCCACTCGTAGATGTGCCGCGTCTGCCCGCGCTGCGAACTGCGCAAGAACACCAGACGCTTCCCATCCCAATGGCCTGTCGCCGGCTGCGCAGGCGCAAATCCGTAACTGTCGAACCAATACAACGCGTACTCACCCGGCTCCTGGCCGCCCATGAACACCGCATGCGCCTGCAACGCCAGCTTGCCATCGCGCGTTTCGCGGTAATCCAGCACTAACGCCTTGCCGCCAAGGTCGAGCCGCGCGCTCACATGCCCTGTCGCAGGCCCACCCTGGCCCCAGCGCGTGGTGGCGATCGTTTCCTCGCCCAACCACTCGCCTGCCAACGCGTCCAGCACATTGCCTTCCAGAACGTCCATGGCGATCACTCCCTAGCGTTTCCCGCCACCAATAAATGCTTGGCGATTTGACCGTGCAGATAACCGAGCGCACGCACGATGTGCAGCGTGGCAAACAACATCACGATGCCGATAATCGACGCGCAAATCGTCCCCGGCCAACCGCCCCACCAGTTCACCCAATTGCATACCCACACATCGCCATTGCAGCTGGCATATGGAATACCAAAGGACTCGAGCACGACCTTCGCAATCGGTGCCAACGCCAACGCCAGCGAGGTGGCAAGCATGGTCACGGCGAGCGTGAAATAGGCAATACCCAACGGCAACATCAGGATCATGTAACCCACCGTGCCCCACGTACGCGGATCACTGATCACCGCGCCAATGCGCTGCCAGAACGACATGCCGCGCGTGGAAAACGCCGGCCGCCGCGGCATGCGCACGCCAAGCATGGTCTCCACGATGCGCCCTTCCACCAGCGACAACACACGCACGGAACCCAGGAACAACAGCGCAAACGGAATGCCGATGATCAGCACCAGCAAACCGAACGACAGCGACAATCCCGTTACCGCCCAGGTGAAATAAAAGATGCCCGTGGCCAGCGACAGCACCATGTAGAACAGCGCGCCGTAAGTATGTGGATCGGCCGCCACGCCAAAGAACTGACCCACCCAGGACGCCTGCTTCGCCGGCCGCGGTGGACGCAGCGCACGCTGGATTTTTATTTCCTGATCACGATAGATATCCGCCACTTCCTCCGGCGCGCCGTAACTGCTGACCACTTTCGCCAGCATGTCCGCTTCGCTGCGCCCTGGCTGATCGGCCAGTTCGGCGCGCAGATGCTCCTCCGCGTCATACAGCGCATCCTGGATCAACGCCGGATCCGCGCCACGCAGCGCCGCCCGCAGTTGTTCCAGATAATCGGCAATCGTCCTTGGCATTTTTGGTGCATCCGCATTCATCGCCAGTCTCCTTGCAGAACCTTGTCTACCGAATCGCGCGTAGCCCCCCACGCCGCAATCCACTCGCGCAGCACCTCGCGTCCCAATTTGGTGATGCGGTAATAACGCCGCGGCGGCCCGCTTACCGAGGGCTCCACCTCGCTGGCCAACAGACCGCTCCCTTCCAGATTGCGCAACACCGGGTAAAGCGCGCTCTGCTTGCCCGCCAGCACGCCCTCTTCCCCCAGCTCCTCCAGCCGCTTGGCAATCTGATACCCATACAACGGCTGCCGCGACTGCCCCAGCACCGCCAGCAACACCAGCGACACCGTCCCTGCCGACAGCTCTTTCTGAAACTTCTTGATTTGAGCCGCAATGTCTTCCACGGCTGCCCTGCCCTTCCACTTATCGTGGAGAGAATAGTAGTGCGAAGTTCGCAGTAGTGTATGGGTATGAAGTCATGGGGCTGGTTACCTGTGCCATCTGGGCATGACACCAATGTATGTACACGTTGTACAAACATTGGTGTCAGAGGGGGCGCACATACATTGGTGTCAGCCGACTCGGCTGGTCCTGAGACTAGGCACTAAAGAAGCCTGACACAGCCGCTCGGAGTATCTACACCCGCGCTAAATAGCGCCCTCCAGGAGTCCAACAGGACAATGTGCGGACTTAGGCAGGATTGAACAGCACTTTCGGCGAGCCCCCTTCACGAGTGCCTGATTTGAGGCAAGGGGCTATCCGCGCCAAACCATTCGACTATATTTTGGGGAGGTCTGCTTTCGACCGAGGCTGTGTGAAAACACAAAATCGTATGTGGCCAAGCGCCTCCGAAGCGTCATCGACAGCGATTCGCGATGAGCAACGAAGATCATGCTGCGATGGCTTGCATCAATGCCTTGGTCCCCACGATTTTGATCACTCGTTTCATGTTGTAAGCCAACACATACAAACTCATTTCGGTGGCAACCTTTGGCAAGGTTCGCATTAAGAAATGCGTCGACCCCATCCATGCCTTGAGCGTTCCAAAAACATGTTCAACGGTTTGGCGGCGCACACGCATGGCTTCCGGATGATGGTCAAGGCGCCGTTGCATGGTGTCCAACACTGCCTCGTGCTCCCAGCGCCGGATACGCCGATAGCGTGCAGTGGTGCATGCGCTGCGTAACGGACATGCGGGGCAGGTGGAGGGCCAGTAGACATGCACCATCGAGCCATCTTCGATGGTCGTCATGCGCCGAGGGGCTTCCTCGTTCGCTGGGCATCGATAGCTATCGCGGTTGGCGTCATAGCGAAAATCCCGCTTATCGAAACGCCCCGCTGCCATGCTGCTAGATGTCTGCGTTTTAGGCACTAACGGCGTAATACCGTTCTGTTCGCAAGCGAGAATCTCTTCGCCCTTGTAATAACCCCGGTCGGCGATCACGGTCAGTTCGTCACACGCCATGGCGGTTTTTGCGGCACCGGCTGTGCTAGCTAGACGATGACGGTCATGGCCTTCATTGGTGACCTCGTGTGCCACGATGAGATGGTTGGCAGCTTCCACGGCCATCTGCACGTTGTAGCCCACCACGCCCGAGCCGCGGCCATGTGTGGCCATGGAACGTGCATCCGGATCGGTCATCGATAGCTGTTGATCGGGTGTTCGACGCATGGCGTCGCCCAGGGATTTCAGGTGTGCCATGTGTTCGCGGACGGTGGCGATTTTGCGTTGGAGATGGGCCACTCGTGCTTCGGGTAACTGACCTGGTTCGCGGTCAGCGCGGTCGAGCTCATCCAAGTAACGCGCCACGCTGGATTCCAACTGTTGTATGCGGGCTTTGAGTTTGGCTTCCGACAGATTGCGATCACGGCTGTTGACGGCCTTGAACTTGCTGCCATCGACGGCCGCCACGGCATCGGTGAAAAGCTGCATGCGCCGGCATAACAGCACGAATTGGCCGCAAACACGACGGATGGCAGCGCCGTTGTCCTTGCGGAAATCGGCAAGAGTTTTGAAATCAGGCGAACAACGGCCGGCCAGCCAGATCAGTTCGATATTTCGTTGCGTCTCACGTTCCAGGCGGCGACTGGAGGGTATGCGATTGAGATAGCCATAGATATAGATCTTAAGCAGGATGTTCGGGTGATACCCCGGACGGCCTGTTGGAGCAGGTGTGACGCCATCAAAACCCACGTTGCCAAGGTCCAGCTCATTGACGAAGACGTCGATGACACGCACAGGGTTGTCTTCGTCGATGTAATCATCCAACCGTTCGGGAAAGAGCACGGCCTGCGATCGATCCACGCTATCCACGAATCGCTTCATGAGACACTCCCGCTGGAATGGCGCTAGAGTAGACGCCTTGTTTTACCGGGTGTTTTCACACAGCCTGGACCCATAGCGGACCTTTTGAAATTGGGGGGGGACGTGAGAAGGACACTCTTTTGCGCCATGTTGATGTGCGTGGCCGCTAACGTTTTCGCGGACTCCCCGAAGCGGACAATAAGGGTCTTCTTGCCAGCGTCCATTGCAGCTACATTTCGAGGATTCTGATAGTGGCGGGAACAAGGAAGCATGGACTTTCACGCGCTGTTTGAGAGCACGACCCACGCGGCATTCAAACTGTTGCAGGAGCCTACCTGGGCAGCAACAAACTTTTGCCACTACACGAGTCTCCAAGGGGCAGTTGGTATTGTCGAAAGCCAGGAGCTCTGGCTGTCGGATCACCGTTTCGTCAATGACATGCGGGAATACGCGTATGGAAAGGATCTGGCGCTTAATGTGATTGTGGAAGCTGCCGGCACGGAAGTGGATCCTGAATTCCGAGGATTCCTTGAGAGGTTGAGGGAGTCCGTCAAAATCTCGAGTGGTCGTGCCATCTACATTGCATCCATGTCCCGCTCCCCAGACAAACTGGATCAGTGGAAGGGTTACGGAAATAGCAGCGAAAGCATTTGCATCAAGTTTGACGCCGACTTTGCCCTGTGGAACGTGGGGAACTCACACCCCACACACGTGCGACAACAAATGGTCATCTATGAAGAAGACGTGCAGGTGAACCTCATCCGGGCCCTGATTCGAATATTCAAAGACAAGTTTGATGGGTATCGGACGTTCAGCGATCCATTCCTAGCTGATTTGAGTTATCTGATCGAAAGTCAGTTCATCCTATTCAAGCATCCACAGTACGCATCAGAGGACGAGTTGCGACTAACGATCGAGAACGCGAGCCAAACCGTGGAGAACAAGAAGCCCAGGCATCGGGTCGCCAAAGGCATGGTGATCCCGTACATCACCACAAAGTACATTTCCAGAGACCTCCAGCCACCAGGCAACAGGTTGCCCATCAGGGAGATTGTGGTCAGCCCAACATCGCGCGCTGACCTGCTGGAGAGCGTGAAAGTCTTTGTTGTCAACATGGGATATCCGGATGTTCCGGTGGTTGGGTCGAGCATCAAGTTCAGGGGTTAAGGTTGATCGCGTGTTCGCCGTTCAACCCATCTTTGCAGCGTGGTCTCCTGAGTGAACTGTCCGCTTTCGACCCGGAGCGGACGTTTGGTCAGAATCAAATTTGACCGCAGAAGCAACGCGTCCGACACCAGTACGTTCTGTAGACTGAACCACCGAACTGCTCAAATACCATCGCAATCGGAAAAAGCGTACTTTCTAAGTCTCACCAGTAGAACGTCGCTTCAATATGCCATCGAGCTTTGCGATGACCTCATCCGAGCTCACGTACTTACCACTCTCTCTGGCCTCGTCTCTCGACGCTAGAGCCCTTTCAAAAAAAAGTCGGTCATCTTCACGCCAAGCCACGCCCTTTTGCAGTACTTCTTCGATAAATCCAATAGCAGTCTCGCCAGGTCTCAGCACTTTGCTGACGGCCAACAATAAGTCTCTATTGATGTAGATAGGCTTTTTATTGCTCTCGTTCATAAGTACACACCTCCCGACAGTCACCAAACCATTCACCACTGGTCAGACCGTCTATGCAGTTGATGGACTAGTTCCGACCACCTACCGGTGACCCACTCTACGGCACTTCTCGTTGGAAGCTCTTTTCGATAACCATCTAAGCGATAGAACGCACGCGCATCATTTACCGCTACGGCTCCGGCCAGCACCTTTACGGCATCATCCATTGCCAATTCAATTGCATCAACAATTTCAAGGGCGATAGAACGACTGTCAGCATCTCGGCCAGTAGATCCTAGCCAGTAATCCGCCGCCATATAGGCCTGGCTCAACTTTTTTAGACGATCTCGATTTCCCTGACTCTGATACCTAGCTTCATAAGCGTCGTACAACTCGGGAACCGCATCCCGCACACCCAAACGCTGTACGTTGAGTGGCCTCAACAACTGCGATATGGGTGGATAGTAGGCGGGGCTTTGTTCGAAAAAATGCTCAATTAGTCGAGTTGCCATATAAATCCGCTGCGCCTGGAAGGCTGACGGCAGTGGAAGGTAACGAAGCCCAGAATATTGTTCGAATAGGCTTGGCCCGGAAGATTCGTCTGGCGCGTTTAGGAGCTGCGTCATTGAAATACCCTGCAACGCGCACAAATTGATGAGCGATCTCATGCTCGGCCTACGAGACCTCCTTTTTGCATGCCTGTCCATGTCACGCAGAATAAGACGCATTGATTCTTGCACCACTCCACTAGCACGTGCATTCAAGCGCAAACCGCGCACAAATCTCGCGTAGCTATGCCACCCCATCGGCATCTCTCTCGGTGTCGCACAATATTCGACGAGCTCATGGACTTGTTGGTCCACCCATATAAGGAATCCGGGTAAATATCCTGGCCGAGCTTCGTGTCCGAGTGGCTTTTTACACGATGAGCAAAACCGTCGCCTATCAAGTTCATGTACATTCCGCTGAAAATTGCCGCAATGAGAGCAGGCATGTTCGAATTTGCACTCATGGATTGGGCAACAACTAGCGAGATCAATGCTCCACATCAGTGGTTCATAAGACAGTTCATCCCAGTACTCATAACATACCGGGCACCATCTTCTACGTTGACCACCGTATAGATTCGAATGCATCGAAAGGATGTCTGAGAGAGCCCACAACGTTCCGCAGCGCAGATGTTTAGCGCCTGTCAGGAGCTCAAGTCGATCCACATGACTCAGCACCTTAGCCGTTAGTCCACCATCAAATACGATTGCACTACGATTAGATTTCCCATCCTTCCACCTGATGAGCTCTCTAAGTTCGGCGGGGATGAGCCCTGTTACCCAAAGGAGACGATCTGCGTAGTGCTGAAGCGATTCAACATGCGAAGTTCCGACACCACGGAGAGTAAGCGGGGGTAATATAGTCCAATTTCCGGCCCCTCCAAATTTCATCGACGCCCCCTTTCATCATTGAACAGCCTACAGATCGTTGCAGCATCCGCTGGGGTTCGGAGGCTGTCAAAAAGCGCAGCCTCAGCGTGAAGCGTAGCTAACGTCGCAGCGTTACTAACCGCACCCTCTAGATGGCGTCGGCATATTGATGAACAGCCATCGATAGCGCGCAGATCATCCGCCCTGCGATAAAAAGCATTAATTTCACCAAAGACGCCAGCGCTAGATGCGTAGGCCAAGTCGAGTGTTCTATTCACAAGACTGAACCGACTGAATGGATACTCTTTGGCGATCATCGTTGCAAGTCGCTCGAAGCTTTTTAGATCATCCTTTTTGTCGTGCCTGTAACGATCAATAAAAACGAACCGAGATCGACGTAAAATCTCTGCATCACCCTCCCAAAGTGCAGCCACCCTAGGCACACCGAATAAAACCAGGGTTATGCCAATCTCTTCTGCAAGACACATGTAGTTAATCATGTGGTCTACAGGACGCTTTGATGGATGGGTATAGGTAAGTGAAGCCGCCTCGTCGATAAAGATCGCTCGTAGTCCACGAATAGGCGCCATGCGCTCTACGTAGGTTCGCATTTGGTGCTCAGTGCGTTTCGCACGCATGTCAAGGCCGAAGGTGCACGCCAAACGCTCATCCATGTGTGCATGCACCTCATTGGAATCACCGACGTCGGCCCGACGAACTGCCCAGCTGAAATCAGGTTCGAAGAACGCCAGATACAACCGCGTAATGAATTCCTTTGGGCTAAAGGTAGATCGATCGGTGGGTGTCGCTCGTACCGGAATGACTGGAATTTGCCCAGCGGTCCAGGTTTCCGGAGGACCTGCTATAGATTTTATCGCGTCGTAACGGATTTCCGACTTTCCTATCCCTGACATGCCCACCACAAAAATGATCTGCCCACGCATCCTCGTATCAAGGGCGCGGCTCAATGCAAGCCGCCCCTTTTCAAATGCTGGGTGCTTGATGATCGCCCTCATCCCCGCGGCTCCGTTTCAAAAGGCTCCACTCTTTCCTCTGGAGACGACCAGCGGCGCTTTTCCTGCTCAGGTGTAACTTCCGTGTTAGCCGCCTTCTCATCCGGAGTCACAAGGTGAGCGGAGCTCCCAGCGGCCGCGTTGGCCTCTTCCGTTCGCTGAGTGCGCCTTACCCTACATTCGTTGCGAATCCTTGTGTTCTCGGAGCGCACACCTCGATCAAGCAGCGCTTCCGATAACTTATCAAGATCGCTCAACGCACCGTTGCGAAGACTGTCTGCGGTTGTAGCGAGCACCCAGCCAGTGGAGAACTTAACGTACATCCGCCGAGCATCAACGCAATCCAATCGCTTTTCCAAGGCCGGGGAGAGTCGAATTCGTTGCAATAATTCGTTGCTCGTATAAGTGCGTCCTCGGCACCTCATACCACGATTCCCATCAATCCTGATGTCACGCTCGATGGGAATGGAGGTTGCAATATGGAACTCTTCCTTATTGATTACATGAACAACCCCAGCTGTACCAAACATGCTAACCAGCGACTCGTTCTTCTCATCGCCGCTAAGGCGATCATTCCCGTAGGGAACGGACGGCATGTCGGTGAAAATATAGGTGTCAAGCAGTTCAACGACAGTCTTGTAGTTGTGCTGTGCGGTTGATCGGCTCTTCTGACGAGCCGTAACTGAGCGGCCTCGCTGATCAGGCGCCGTGCTGCCAAGGAATCCATGAGCATGCTCAGAATTGATTCTTCCCAGCGCGTTTTCGGCGAGCGAGTTCTTTCGTGGATTTCCAGGAGGTGGCTGTATCCTTGTCATCCCATAAACTGAACAAAATGACTCAAACCACGCTCCGATATATTCAGAGCCGCTGTCGGCAACCCAATATTTAGGGAGAAAGCCCTGGCGATGAAGAATGTCGCGGATAAGAACGGCTAGTGCATTTCGGCACGCAGCTCCAAACATCACAGACCGTCCTAACGGTCGCCCCGTAGCTGAATCCATTGCGATGTAGATTGTGGGGCATTCGAAACCAAGATTTGCAAGTAAGTCCGGACTGCACCGCAGATCAAACTTAGTTGCGTCGACGTGAACCATGAGCCCTGCGACGGTGGATCGCAGCGTGCGATGAGCGGGGTCAATGGCTGGTTCAACGGCGTGATACCCCCTATAGCCACCCTCGGTGTAGGCACGTACAAGGTGATTGAGTTGCCGCAAGCGACGATTGAAAGTGCTCCTGCATGGCGTCCGTATGCCTTCACTTTCGCAACGAATTCTCAAATTATCGTGAGCTTGAACCTTCGTGCGAATCAACGCGTCTTTTCTGAATCGGCTTATCGACCAGCACAACGCCTTTTCTTGATCGCCGGTTAATTGTCCCGCTCGTCTCCCCGATTTCCCGTAGTGTGTTAGGCAAACTGCCAAAGGGCTTTCACCTACCTTTTTCGCCTCGGCAACCAGCGCAACCAAAGGCGCATAGCGACGAGTCGCTTTCTCTTTGCCTTCTAGCATCCGGCATACCCGCTCCAAACGCTTTACACCGTACGCATAATCTGACGGACGAGCCAACAAGACAGGAGATTCAACGGCGGGTTGTGTCAGTCCGGACCTCAGTGCTGCAAGCGTCTGATCGTCATACTCGCGAGCGCGGGTCTCCGATTCATAAAGTGTGAAACGTTCTGAGGCGTCTAGCGGCAATGATTTGAGAGGCCCGAATACGTAACCCTTGGCCATGGCCGCCAGAACGTGCGTGCCGGTCAGATCTTTGACCTCATCGAGGGCTTCACCTAATGTCATTACCCGTGCTTCCAAGGTCTTCCGCAACCGAGAAACACACGGCTCATCCGCAATATCAGTGCAGTGCGAACCAATGACGCCGTACAGTGCTAATAGATTGGTCTGGTAGATACCGTGGGGCTCCGGAGGCGACCACACCTCATAACTAAGCCCCCTATTTTTAGCCCACTCTACGAGCGGAGGTCTTTGCCATCGCCCATCTTCTAAGACCCATTCTCCCGGGCGCTTGGACGCCAACTTTTCGAGACGATGGTGCGGCTTGCATTCGATTAGGCGAATTCGACCATAGTCAAAGACCATGAAGTCGATCGTCATGGAGTTTGTCTTTCCATAACGCTCGATATTCTTAGGGCTAACTTGAACGTAGTACTCGTGGCATCGCCCAAAAATCTCGAGCTCAAGGCCTAGGAGGAACTCGCATGTATAGCTTTCGAAGCGTCGCCGGTCGTCATTTTTTGATGAGTAGAAGTCGACGATGATGTTTTTCAACCCTTTTTGGGAAAGGTCCCGAGACGGGCTGTTCAAACGCATCTCCTCGACTTCACGAATGACTGTTGGCGTAAGCCCCTGAGCCTGGTAATACAGCGCACGATTTGATTCGGAGAACATAGGTATACCCTCTCGAAAGGCGCGCAGAACCCCTACGGCGATAAGAACGCCGCTGAATTCATGGCACACGGAAACGGATTCGCACCACAAAGTGGCGGAAGTGCTTGACGTGTCGGGGAGAAGGCACTAAAACTGGAAGGGAAGCAGGTCAGCAAAGCCTCGCCTTCACTACCGAACCCCACGTCTGATCACGTGGGGTTTGGCGTTTATAGCGCCTCAAAGACGCTATCCGCTCATGATTGCCCCTCCTTCACATGATTTTGGCTAGCCCCACCGCCGGCCATGATGGATCGGAGCCACGCGCGTACGACTGGCGTGGCCGCAAACCAGCCGCGGCGACCAGGGACCTGAAACATTTCAAATGGAAGCCGGCCCGCTTGGCGAGCCTTTGCTAATGCCCCGGTGGAGGGGTAGCCCAGCAAACGCGCTGTCTCGGCCGCGGAAAGTATAGGCGCCTTAGGTAGGTAACTATCCATCTCCACCAGCGCATTTGAATTACTGATCATTGAAGCCCTCACTGCCCCGACGATGATCGCTAGTCGCGCTTAGTCCTACTTAGTCACACCTTGTCTTGCGCACTCACAAGCCAGCGCCCATCGCTTGCCAGGAATAGAGGATGTATGCCGTAGCGCCATTTGCCCGAAAACTGCGCCGGCGCAACAAAAAAGTCAAGCTAACCCTTTGTTATATATGACAATCACTAATAGCAACGCATATAGCAAACGCATAGTATTCAGCTGGTAAACTGCAAGGGGATCAACGACTTCCAAAACAGCCAAAATGCAGGCAATTCGTCCAACGTATTGAGACGAGCGCCTAGCAAAGTTCCGGGAGGTCGTCACAGGGGACAGGGGGAAGACGCATGCGTTTGAAGTCCGTAGCCGTCAAAAACTTTCGTTGCTATCGCGAAGAAGCTTTCGTCGCGATTGATGACCTGACCACCTTTGTTGGAAAAAACGACATCGGCAAGTCTTCGATTCTTGAAGCGCTCGAGATCTTCTTCAACAACGAGACCGTGAAGATCGAAGCTGATGATGCCAACATCTTTAACTTAGACAAAAAGGTGTACATCACCTGCGAGTTCGAGGATCTGCCAATTTCGCTAACACTTGATGCAGGTGCAGAAACCACACTGGCCAATGAGTACATGTTATCGGCAGCAGGTACTCTTAAGATTCAGAAGGTCTACGACTGCAAGGGCAGCAGGCCCAGTGTTGAAATCTTCATTTTGGCGCAGCATCCCACGGCTGACGGTGTCTCAGGGTTACTGGAACTTAAGGAAAAGGAGTTACAGGCCCAGATCAAAGCAAAGGAACTAGCTGTCCAACTCAAGGGCAACCCTGGAATGCGGAGAGCCCTATGGGAGGCCGAGGCAGACCTAAAGCTTGCTGACGTCGCATTGCCAATGGGCAAAGCGAAGGAGGACAGTAAGCGCATTTGGGAGCAGCTAGATAGCCACCTGCCAATCTTTGCCCTGTTCCAAAGTGATCGCAGCAGTCGCGACTCTGACGGCGAAGTGCAGACCCCCATGAAGGCAGCGGTCGCCTCGGCCATTGCAGAGATGCAAGGTGAGATCGAACAGATCCAGCGCAAGGTCAAGGAGAAAGCCGAAGAAATTGCCCGCAGCACCCATGAGGCCCTAAAAGCAATTGATGCCAATCTGGCGAAGGAACTGAACCCTCAGTTCACGCCACCGACTACCGCAAAATGGACCGGACTGTTTTCAGTCAATATGGATACAGATGACGGCATCCCACTGAACAAGCGAGGTAGCGGAGTACGCCGACTCGTACTTGTCAGCTTCTTCAAAGCGGCAGCCGAGCGGCGCTTAGCTTCAGGCGGCAGCAAGCGGAGCATCATCTACGCGATCGAAGAACCCGAGACTGCACAGCACCCGAACAATCAAAAGATCCTCATCGAATCCTTCAAGACGTTAGCTAGCGAATCCGGCTACCAGGTACTTTTAACGACACACAGCCCAGGATTCGCGGCAGAGCTTCCGACGGACAGCATTCGCTTCATCTCTCGCGACGCTAACGATAACCCGGTAATTGACGAAGGCGTAGATGTCTTTGGTCAGGTCGCGCAAGCGTTGGGGGTCGTCGCAGACAGCAAGATAAAAGTCTTACTGTGTGTTGAGGGACCGACTGACGTTGCCGCATTGAAGTGTCTGAGCGGAGCACTGAACCTTGCAGATGCCACCATTCCGGATCTGGCGAATGATGGGAGGGTGGCCTTCATCGTGCTGGGAGGGTCTACTTTGCAGCACTGGGTGACCGAGCACTACCTCAAGGGGCTAGGGAGGCCTGAGGTACATATCTACGACAGCGACGTAGCCATTTACGGAGCATCGGTCGCAGAGGTCAACAATCGAACCGATGGATCTTGGGCAGCACAGACATTGAAGTATGAAGTGGAAAACTACTTACATGCTGATGCAATTCACGAAGCATTCGGCGTGAACATTGTTGTACCCGACCAGCTCGATGCAAATGGGAACGCAGTGCCTGCAATCTTCTCGGCAGCGCTACATGCATTGAATCAAGTTGGCTCGCCGGTCAACGACAAGACGGCAAAGAAGAGGCTGGCTGGACAAGCGTTCCCACGGATGACGGCCGCAAGATTGAGGGAACGCGACCCGGCGGGTGAGGTAGAAGGCTGGCTACGGCGAATTGCAGCGATGTTGTGAATACCAAACATTCTTTTGCAGATAAGACAGTTTTCATTGTCACCACTAGAAGACTAGTGACCTTATTTCAAGAGACCCCTTCTGAGAAAAATCATGCAGTGCGACATCCTTTATTTATTGGTAAATGAAGAGCACTCGGCCTTCAAAATCGGTGTTAGCCACCGACCACACCAAAGAATTTCGCGCCTTCCCAATAATATAGATGTCTCGTCTAGCTATGAAGTTCGCTTTCGAGATGGCTCTGCCTATGAGGCTGAACGCGTGCTGCATCACATGTTCCGCCAAAAGAACTTTGATATGCCTCGCGGCGAAGGTTATACCGAGTGGTTTGATATTGCTTCGCTCGAAGACGTTCTTAGATTCATAGAAAATCAGAAGCATCTACTTAGCGTAGAGGAAATCTGCAGGTTACGGCCACGTCCCCTTCCATTAAGAGCGACAACCGAGGAAAGAATCGCTAAGCGAGCAGCCAAGGAGAAGCGTGCTGCTGAGAGATCGCACATTGCTGCCGAGCAACATGAGCGCGCGCGGAGAGTCAATGAAGAGAGCTTGATACAACTAGAGGCATGGCTGGATGAAGTGGAAAATATCGGTTCACTAACTGGCATTTTAAAACCCAGGCCGGCCAAACCAAACGATGATGGATATATCTACCTCAAAGGTAGCCAAGCCAGTCGGCTGTTTGAAAAAGCGCAGGACCCAATTGAAAAATGGACTTCACTTGTTTGCCCACATGGCTTTATGGCGATTCTTTGCGGCGGTAGCCAAATGAGCCGAAACTACATGCAGATTTGCGTCAACGGCCGTTTTTTAACCGATGAACCAATAGATCCCTATCACCAATCCCGTTTTCCCGGTTGCGAGGCCGTCAGGTCAATGTTGGTAAAGCGCGCTGCCGTTATCGGCACTCCAGACGATCTTCGCCTCCAAAGGATCCGCAGAACGATAAGAGCGCAAGAAGCTAAATTCTTTCTGGAATTGGAAAAACAATGGTCAGGCGCGCTCTCTGAGGAGTTAGATTCAAGATGACTGAGTTCAATTTCACCGGCCTTCACCCTGCCTTTGTTGAAGCAGTCAATCGGCATGAGCCGTCCATCGCGTTCACGCTTCTCGACGGCCATGGTCGATTTGTTTTTTTGCTATTTCTTGTGACTGACTCGTCCGGAAAGATCATCTGGGGCGACCTTGAGCTATTCCTGTTGCTTGGCCGAACACAGCGAATGCTTAGATTCAAATTACTCGGCAATCATAAGATAAAAGGTGACTTTAAAATCCGACTAACTCAAGAAGATGAAATAGCAATCAGAAGTGAACTTGACCTTGGACAAGCAACTTCGGGCCCGGCATTCAACCTCTGCAACTTCCTTAGCAAGCTAAACGGTTTGATTCCGTTATCTATCCCGCTAGAGGAGAAAATAGCTGTAATCAGGGCCGATAGAGAACCCATAAAAGCTAACTGCGAGTCATACCTTGATCAGGCGGAAAAAATCTACCTTCTTAGAGCGGCGCCGCTCCCTCCAGGTAAAAATCCACGAGAGGAAACGCTACGCAAGCTCTATATGCTTGACGCTGCGATAGATGACGTCGCCGCACTGATTAGGAATCTCAAACGAGTACGTTGGACAACTTACTGGACGGCGGTTGAGCCCAACACTGACAAATTTGCGGAGATATTTACCAAAGTTGCGCGCGCATCCACGGGGCAGTAACTAGAACATCTTCCTTTGTTGCAATCCACGGCTGACTCAACGTTTCAAGGTTCGCAAACGACGGGGGTAAGGCGTATATGAGGATCCAGTCTTGCCAATTGTTCTGAACGCATTCTCGCAGAAAGGCCAAGAGTTGAAGCCCGAAACCAGCCAGGTCTCCTATGACAAAGAGACGTCGAATGACTTTCGTGCGCAATACGTAACCGCTTTCGGTGAGAATGTCTTGTGAAGTGCAGACTCGGCCCAAACGGGATGCATCTTTTTGATCGGCGTTCAGGCCTGAATGTCCTGCTAGACGAGTTGCGCCCAGGAGAGGCAGTTTGGTCGACGTCCCCCCGGCAGGTGTCTATTGCACTCACCAATGTCTGTGATCTTCACTGCGCGTACTGCTACGCGCCGAAGCACAAGGCATCACTGCATACTGATCAGATACTCGGCTGGTTAAAGGAATTGGATACTGAGGGGTGCCTCGGCGTCGGATTTGGCGGCGGCGAACCTACCCTGCATCCTGATTTCGTCGACGTTTGCAAACGGGCTGCGGCCGAAACTGAGCTCGCGGTCACATTCACGACTCATGGTCATCGCTTGGCGCCACAGCTGGTCGAGCGCCTCAAGGGCTCGATCCACTTCGCACGCATTAGCGTTGACGGGGTCGGCTGCACCTATGAAGAACAGCGCGGAAAGCAGTTTGCCAGCCTGCTCCGAGGCATGGATTCGATTGCAACCCTGTCTCCCTTTGGGATCAACGTCGTGGTCAACGAGCGCACAGTTTCAGAACTTGATGCGATGAGCGAACTCGCGCAAAAGGTTGGAGCTAGCGAATTGCTATTGCTCCCTCAGCAAGCAACCGCCGCGGTTGCAAGCATGGATGAAGTGGTCGGCCGGGCACTTCAGGGCTGGGTATCCAACTACAGAGGTAAGGTTCGCCTGGCGATCAGTGAGATGGATGCAGCAGGACTGCCGACTTGCGACCCATTCCCCGATGAGCGAGGCCTTCGGGCTTATGCACACATAGACGCATCCGGCATGCTGCGTGCAAGTTCTTACTCGCCTGCCGGCACGAAAATAGGAGACGCCGGCGTTCTTTCGGCGCTTAAGCGACTCAAAGCTACTTTAGAGACCAGTGAGGAGGCGCAATCATGAAGATTTGGAACGGATACGGGTCCGAGCACTCGATGAACCTGGTTCTCATCGGTAGGTTCAAGCGAGCACAAGACGCGGAGAAGGTTGAGAAGGATATTGACAGACTCAGCGCTCAGGCTTCGAAAGATGACAGCCACGCCGTCTCTTTTGGTGACCCAGAAGATCAGAGGTTTTCAGATGACATGCTCTCGTTACTGCGGAGCCTGAACCTCAACACCTTAAGTCCTTCTGATCTCGGGCAGTTGGTATCTGACCATCACCTCACGCGTAAAGGCGACCAAATCACTGTCACGACTGACGAGGCTGAAGTGTCTGCGTTCGTGAAGCTCTTCATCGAAGCTGGAGCGAAGGTCGAGGTCTTTTCGGCGCACGACTACCCGTCCGATTCTGACGATGCCAACTGACGGAGAAGGCGCCGATGCCTGAAATAAATTGGGATGTATTCAGCGAGCTACCCGGAGCAGCGGACGAGAACTTCGAAAAGCTTTGCCGCTCTTTGGTGCGCCGACACTACGGGTGTTTCGGTCGCTTCAAACAACTCGCAAACCAGCCCGGCGTGGAGTTCCATCTTCAGCTGACGGAGCCTTGTGATCTCGGAGCGCCACCACGCTGGATCGGTTGGCAATGCAAATGGTATGAGCTGGCAAACGGACAAGACTTGGGGGCCGTGCGCAGAAGCAAGATCATTGAGGGCATGGAGAAAACGCGCAAGCATGTCCCAGGTGTAACTGATTGGAAGCTTTGGACACGCCACACGCTGACAAAAGCAGATCAACAATGGTTCTTCGCTCTTGAGAATGATCGCTTCCCCGAGCTGAAGTTGGAGCTACTGACGTCAACCGACATCGAAGACCTCCTCGCTGGTCCGGGAACACTACTTCGAGAAACCTATTTCGGTGAGCTCGTTCTGACGCCTGCCCTACTTGCTGAGCAATACAGGCTCGCTGCGGCTCCGTTCAAGCGCCGATACCAGCCAGAAGTTCATGTTGTCGTTGGAGCCGAAGAGAAGATACTCAGGCGTCTGGGCGGCCAGAGCGCGTGGCGGTCACTCAAGAAACTCTCAAGTGCCCTAAAAGCGAATTGCACGGACATTGCTTCGCGGACAGAGCAACTCAAAACTGAAATCAAGGCCAGAGTCGATTTACTTTTGGCTCGAGCTACGGGCTTGGCTGAACTACTTGATAGTCTGCACGCAGCGCTAGGCAAGGGCGACTTCGACGCTGTACAGCAAATACTGGCGTCGAATCCACCTCTGCCGGTGCGCTACGACAGACTGCTCTCGAAACTGCGGGGGGCACGTTCTGACGGAGCTCCGTTAACTTCGAATCTGGTCGCGGACATCCACGCAGTTTCGTCGACACTGCGTAGTCTGGAGCGGTCGATCGGCGTTCGAGCCGTGGCCGTGCTTGCAGCTGCTGGCGAAGGAAAGTCCGAGCTCGCCGTCAAGGTGACGCAAATGGACGCGGAATTCCCTGGTGGGGTCTTGCTGTTGGGCAAGAACCTTCATTCAGGCCAAGGACTTGACGATCTCGTGTCTGCCTTCAAGATTTCTGGCAGGCCAGCGGAAAGCTTCGACCGCCTAGTCGAGGCCGTAGATGCGGCGGGTCAGCGCGCGGGGAAACGCATCCCCATTGTCATTGACGGCCTGAATGAAGCGGAAGACCCGAGAAATTGGAGGGATGAGCTCTTCCGAGCGGATGAGCTTTTGAAGGAATTTCCATACGTCCTGCTGGTTGTCACGCTGCGCAACGAGTTCGCGCAAATGTGCCTGCCAGATGAATTTCCTCAAATTAAGCATAACGGGTTCCAGGAAGATCCTCAGACGGCCATCGACAAGTACTTTGAGTACTACAAGATCGACGCTACCGACGCGGATCTACCAATCGAGTTCTTACAGCACCCCTTAACGCTGAGAATCTTCTGCGAGGTGGCGAACCCGCGCCGCCAGCACATGGTCGGGGTGGAGGCGCTGCCCAGTTCACTTACAAGCTTGTTCGAAGAGCACTTCGACAAGGTCGCCGCACGCGTCGCTGAGCTGTCACCGACGTCGAACCGCACCTATCAGGAAGAAGTGCAAGATGCGCTGCGGACCATCGCGGGTCTCCTTTGGGATGGCAACACGAGAAGCGTGGAGTTTCAAGTTGCACGGACGGCAGTTGGAGATGTGGGCCGCTGGGACGCCAGCGTCATTCGCGCGCTTGAGTCCGAAGGTGTCCTCGTTCGAACGACTTCTGAAGACGGCGGCCAAGGAATCGCGTTTGCATACGACCTAATGGCCGGACATGTGATGGCGCACCATCTGCTTGCTAAGCCGGCCTTGGCACCGTGGCTTCAAAGCGATGAAGGACGCCCGAAGTTCCAATTTCGTGAGCCTGGGTCGCATACCTTCGCCTATGACGTGTTCAGGGCCCTGGTTGGCCTGTACCCGCACCGTCTTGGCAGGCGCCAGCTTTGGCAAGACTTGTCGGACGAGAATCTCGTCCTAAACGCTCTGTTGTTGACTGCGCAATCGGACCCAAGACACATTGGGCGGGAAACGGTGGAACGGTTTGCGCGAGCAATGCAAGAATCGAAGCAGTTCGCACGTTTTGCCTTCGAGAGACTTCGAAGCATCAGAGCAGCGCGAGCGCATCCGTTTGACATGGACTTCTTGCACGGCGTGCTCTTGGCTATGTCCAATATCCAGCGCGATCTTTTTTGGACGGAGTGGGTTCGCGAGAAATCCGAGGAGATTGAAGACGATTTCAAATTTCTGTCGACCAGATGGAATTCCAGTGGCCTAGATGAGCGAGAGATTCGACGGGCGCGCTGGGTGATGTGGACACTGACATCGACGTCTAAAAGATTGCGTGATGTGGCGACCAAGACCCTTTACGAATTCGCCACCAAGCGGCCAGCGGAGTTTTTCCGGCTAGCAATGGAGGCAATTGCCGTTTCAGACCCATATGTCCCTGAGCGGATGTTCGCCGCTGCCTACGGTGCGGCGCTAACCACTTGGTCGGATATCAATGCTGTGGAGATGCGCGAAACTCTGCCTAGATTCGCTCGTGAGATTTACCGAGCGATGTTTGCGCCTGGCGCGACGCATCCTACTTGGCATGCCCTATATCAGGAGTACTGTCTGGGAACCATTGCCATCGCAAGGATGGTTGATCCGAATTGCTTGTCTGAGCACGAGGCTGCTCATCTCCTTCCACCGTTTAGCTATCTGCCCAGTCCATTTGAGAACATGCCGCAGTACGATCCAGCAGTGATCGAACGTGCAAGGCGCGAGGCGATTCGAATGGACTTCGGCAACTACACTATGGGGAGACTGATTCCAGGCCGCTCAAACTACGACAACCGTAACCCAGAGTACCTGCGGGTGCTGCCGGCAATTGTTTCGCGAATGCTGATGCTTGGCTATGACCCTGAGCAGTTCGAAGCTATTGACCGGCAAATGAAATCCGGCTCTCGAATGGGAAATGACAAGCATAAGGTCGATAGATATGGAAAAAAATACGGCTGGATCGCCTACTTCGAGATGTGGGGTGTCCGGTACGCACAGGGCCTCCTTGCTGAGGATCGCGGCGCTCGCCCCTCTGACGCGGACATTGACCCGACGTTCCCGCTCGAGGCCGCCACCATCGACCTGCCACTCCCAGATTTGTTCAACGGCCAGCCTACGGATGCTGGCGACTGGGTGGTGAGAGGGCCGCAACCAGACTACCGCCGCATCCTCGAGATCGCGGAGATTGATGGCCTGACGGGTCCGTGGGTCGTACTTGACGGGTTCCTTGAACAGAACGCCCCCACTGATGACCGACAGGTCTTCACCTTCCTTCGAGGTGTACTCGTAGACAGCGGAGAAGTCGAACGCCTGTGCATGTTGTTCACTGGTCTCGAATATCCTGGCAATGATGCCATTCCGGAGGGGCCAAGCTACTACTACACGTATGCAGGGGAGATGCCTTTCTCTTCGACCCCGGGACTGCCTGCCGTTGATGTGCAAGAGGATGATGGTTCCGAATACATGGTGTCTGCTGATCGGCGGTCAAACAACGGCGTTGCGGTCAGCGTCCCGGTACAGAAATACGCCTGGGAGAGCTACCACAGCGCCGTGAATCAGAGCAGCGGTGCGAGCCTGCCTTCTAAACTGCTCTGTGAAGCTCTGAGTCTCAGGTACCGCGCCAACAAATGGGACTTGCACGATGCTTCAGGCGTGGCGTCCCTATACCGTGAGGTCGGCGAGTATGGTTCGCAGATAAGTGGCTCTTTCAGCTATCTGCGTCGCGACCTTCTTGACAACTACTTGAAACAGTCCGGCAATGCGCTGGTGTGGCTCATGTGGGGAGAGCGTGGTTTCCATCACCGATCAGCCGAGGCACACAACCTGCACGAGTACTACGCAAACCACCAGCATATTCACAAGCGCATTCACGTCTATCAGCCTGCTTCGAGTGCTCTACCGTAGGCCGAATCATGCGAGGCGATACGCCATTCTTGGAGGCAGTAGACGTTTATGGGGACGTGGAACCGGCTGCGAATGCAGTATTCGGCAAGTCATCAAATACAAAGGGGAATTCGGCATTGCAGCCATTTCGTAGTTTTTGTAGAAGTTGCTCAGGCTCGAGTCCCTCTTCGTGAGTAGCAAGGTCAAGATAGAAGTTATTATTTTTGTGCTTTGCATAGATTATCCAATCACCAGTTAGGCCACGAGCCGCGCGCTCCTCAAACCCTCCCATGACGAGACGATGTGCTAGCACGTTTGGCCATACGTCTGGATCTTGGCCGTGCTCTTTCTGGATCTCTGAGATCATCGCTGACAGGCCTTTGTTGCCTCCATTATCAAGATTCCAGCGAACACCTATGTTTTTAACGAGGTGCTTAGGCGAGAAAAAGTGCTTGTGCCAGAGTCCCTGCAAAGGGGGTCTTTTAAATTGTGCCTCTTCCTTTGTTCTGGACGTCGGTTTGATACCTTCCAGATAGTCAATTTCATCCAAGACTGAGAAGGCATCAACATTTGCGGAAAACGCATTTGCTAAGCGAATCGCTAAAGCGATACTTATACGCTCGTGATAAGGCTTTCCGCGCGTGACTGCTTTCTTGATGGCGATGAGACCATCCTTATCAAAGCTCATCTTTACGCTACCGTCCTGTGCCATTTATGTCCTCCGACGTCCCCACGGTTTTGAGTAGCACCACGATCTAGAGGTGTCGCGTTGACCGGTTGAATCCATAGTCGAAAGCAGACCTAAGCAAAGCACATCGCTCCGTCTATGAATCAGTGCTCTTTTTGCCCCGCTTTTGGGCAGTCCGTGGCGCCTGCTCTACCACATCCGGCCCCGCTCCGACGGCGATTTGGACGGAGGCGTTCGGGATCTCATTCGCAAGGCTGGCCATAGTCACCTTTTCTCGCTTTGCCTTTTCGAAAAGTTCGTAGAGCTGCTCTCCGCTGATGGTCGTCCCTTCATCCGCAACGATCAGGGTATTGAAACTTATGGC
>NZ_DATEJY010000005.1:0-59680 GCF_035277725.1 Dyella sp.
GTCAACAACGAAGTGGTGACGCTGAGCACCGATCAAATCCTGTCGGAAGAAGCCAACTGCCGGCTCGGCGTGTCGGACAATGGCGAGCAGACCTACGACATCAACTCGCCGACCTGCCAGCAGGTGCTTGGCGAGGTGCAGCGTTACCCGGCGACCGATCCGATCAATGCGAACGTGATCAAGCAGGTCAACACGTACCCCATCAACGTGGCGTCGGAATATCAGACCGGCATCCAGTCCAGCGTGAAATACCGGCTGGAAACCGAGGATTTCGGCTCGTTCCAATTCGGCCTGGATTACTACGACGAACTCAAGCATACCTATCAGGAAAAGGCCGGCGATCCGACGCTCAATTACCTGTGCTGCAACAACAACGACGAGTTCAAGAGCCGCGTGAACGGTACGGTCACCTGGAACATCGGCAAGTGGAGCAGCACGATCTACGGCCTGCGCAACGGCAACACCTGGAACTACGCCGGTACGGGACCGAAAATCGGTCCGTGGATTACCTTCAACGGCAGCGTGGGCTACAAGGTCACCCCCAAGACCACCGTTTCGGTCACTGCCAACAACATGTTCAACAAACGTCCGCCGATGGATAACACCAACAGCGGTTGGCCGTATTTCGATGTGACTGATTACAGCGCGCTGGGACGCTCGGTGTATCTCGACATCGGCTTCGACCTGGGTATCTGACCGGTGGCCGGGTGCCGCATGATGCACACGGCACCCGGCCACGACATTGACGAGGCAACGCATGATTCGCAAGAAGTTGATAAGCAGCGTATTGGCTACCACCAGCCTGGTTCTATGCGGCCTGGTGCATGCGCAGCAGCACAACACGCTCACGTCGCAAGAACAGGCGCAGGGCTGGCAATTGCTGTTTGATGGCCACAGCATGGATGGATGGCATTCCTACCGCGCAAAAACACCGGGCAAGGACTGGAAAGTAAGCGATGGCGCCATCCTGATGGAAAAGCGACCGAAGGATCCCGAGGCCGATTTCCAGGATCTGGTTACCGATGCCGAATACGGCAATTTCGATCTCAAGCTGTCGTGGAAAATGAGTCCCTGCGCCGACAGCGGCGTGATGTTCTACGTGCAGGAATCGCCCAAGTACCAGTACACCTTCGAAACCGGCCCGGAAATGCAGATTGCCGATCTCGCCTGCACCAAGCCGGACAGCCGCGTGCTGAAGGAGCGCTCCGGCGATCTGTTCGACCTGATTTCCTCGGACGTGGAATGGGTGAACGAGGCCGGGCAGTGGAACGACTTTGAAATCATCGCCGACCATGGGCACGTGCAGTTCTTCCAGAACGGCCACAAGGTGATCGATACGCAGTTGTGGTCGGATGATTGGAAGCGCCTGGTGGCAAAGAGCAAATTCACCGCGTGGCCGGATTTCGCGACGTTCCACGAAGGGCATATTTCCCTGCAGGGCACGGAGGATAAGGGAGAAGCGCCGATACGGTTGTGGTTTAGAGATATCAAGATCAGGAAATTGTGATGTCCTGATTTCGGCTGGCATTTGCTTTAGTTCGGAAACTGCAGGTTACCGAGGTCCACTCCCTCCCCTGCAACGGCAGGGGAGGGCCGGGGTGGGGTTGCTTGTGCGTTAGCGTGCAGTTGTGGATCGCCGCGATGCGTGGCTCACGGCTCGCTTCGCTCGCACCCCACCCTGACCCTCCCCTACTATCGCAGGGGAGGGGACAGCCTTTCGCAGTGATCGAGTTGTGCGCGACACTGTCAGGGTTCGCACGTTGACTTACGACAGTCGAAGCCGCATGTGCGGGAACAAGGGAACTAGCCCACTGCTCCGGCGGTCTGCACGCAGAACAAAACGGGGAGATAACCGTGAAAGTTTCGGCATTCGTTTCTTTTGCCTTGGCCATGGCGTTCACTTGCAACATCTGCATGGCGCAAACCGCTGCGCCGGCAAGCTCATCCAGCACCGAACCTCCTGCCGCCACCGTCGGCATCGTGGATAGCCCGTGCGACACCTTGCTTCCCCCGCCTGAAACGCCCGCGCTGGCCGGTCCGAAACGTCCGTTGCTGCCGCAATCCAGGGCTGCCCTGGCGGCTGCCTCCAAGGCGTGGGAGGAGCAGCGCCTTGCGTTCGACTTCGGCGGTCTGTGTCATTACCGCGAAGCCAACGCCAAGCTGCCGGCCGCCACGTCGCATCGCGTGGTCTTCATGGGCGACTCCATTACGCAAGGATGGATCGATGCAGACCCCAGCTTCTTCACCGATGATGTGCTCGACCGCGGCGTGAGCGGGCAGACCACGCCGCAGATGCTGGTGCGCTTTCGGCAGGACGTGATCGACCTGCATCCGGCGGCGGTGCACATTCTTGCCGGCACCAACGACATCGCCGGCAACACGGGCCCCACTACGCTGCAGAACATCGAGAACAACATCCAGACCATGGCGGAGCTGGCGCAGGCGCATCACATCCACGTGATTCTTGCCACCCTGACACCCGCCGCGAAGTATCCGTGGCGGCCCGAGGTGGAATCGGTCGAAAACATCCGTGCGCTCAATGACTGGATCAAGGCGTATGCCAAGCAGAATGGCTTGACCTATGTCGATTACTTCACGGCGCTGGATGATGGCCATCGCGGCTTTATCGCGAAGCTCGCCACCGATGGCGTGCATCCGAATGCGCAGGGCTATGCGGTAATGGACAAGCTGGCAAAGGAAGCGATCAAGCAAGCGCTATCTTCTTCGCCCTGAGGTAGGCTGGGATGAAATCCCGGCATTGGGAGGCTCAACGAAGCTGGGATTGCCATCCCAGCCTACGCGGCTACCGCAGCGTATACTTCCCGCGCGGCCTTCTACGCATACGCCATCTTCTTTGCCCGGACGTAGGCTGGGATGAAATCCCGGCATAGGGAGGCTCAACGAAGCTGGGATTGTCATCCCGGCCTACGTGGCTACCGCAGCGTATACGTCAACGTGCCATACCCAAGCTGATCGAATCCGCCGCTGTTCGGCCCGTAATTGCCACCACCGCCTTCCGGCGCGGCCTTCTGCGCATAGGCCGCGATGTGCGGCGCCTTCAGCCCTTTCAATACCACGTAGTGGTTGTAGAGCAGCGCCCAGATCGGCCGCATATCGCCGCGGCCACCGGATGAAATCACGGGCTGGGTGACGTCGCTATTCTTGTACGGTGTATACGGCACGTCCTCGCCGAGGTTGTATTGCGCCGCATATTCGGCACCGCGCAGCACGCGGTTGTCATCGTAACCGAACAGATCGTCGCCCTGGTTCCACGCCATCTGGCAGATGGCGCCCAATAGCGCGATGTCCAGCATGGTGTGGCCTTGGTCGCGCCCGCTTTCCTGCACTTGGCCAAGGCCGTTCGGGTAGAGCTTCCACACCACGTGCTCGATGGCGCCGTTGCCTGGTCCATGTTTGAAGTAGTCGACCGCTTCGGCGTAGATGTCATGGCGATCGGCCAGCACGCCAATCGCCAGCATCGATGCCATGTTGGCCAGATCCCAGTTGGCCCAGTAGTGGTCGATTTTTGCGCCGTTGTGATGCACGAGAAAATCGTGGTTCATCGGGTAGAACACGTTGAGCATCATCGACTGGAAATGGTGGAAGTCGTCAGCCTTCCAACGGCGATAGGTGCGCAGCATTTCCGCGGCATTGGCCAGTTCATAACCATAGATGCCCGAGGCGAGAAAACGATCCGAGCTCCCATCGATCGCAGTCAGCGTGTGCGACCACGCATTCAAGATCGCCACGGCCTTGTCTGCATACGCATCGTCACCGGAAATCTTCCAGCGCAACGCCAGTGCATACGCCGCCGCGGCGTCATTGAACAGCACGGGATAGTTCTGCGCATGCACGCGATCCACACCACGATAGACGATCGGCGTGGGGCGCGGATTCCAATCGAGCGAAGCGTGGTGATTGGCGATCAGCATTTGCCAGTCCTGCAGCCAAGGCTGGCGCTGCTCGGCAACGGCGGTGCGCATGCGATCGAAATCGGCATCGGTATGCAGCAGGCCGGGATGTGCAAAGCCCTGCGCGTGTGCGGTGTGGGAAAGATTTTTGGTGCTGCTTGGTGCGGCGGCGCAACCGGCAAAGCAGGTAACTGCGCCGATCATGGCGATCAGGCAAAGCGAAAGAGTTCGGCGATCGGGACGCATGAAAAGTGCAACTCCGCATATCACGCAGCGCGTGCGAATGGCCGGCATCTTACTTGCCGGCGATGTGCGGACGACAGTTCAGCGGCACCTGTCCCGGCAGGCCACTTGGTTGTGGCGTTGGGACACCGAAATTTAGCTTTTCCCTATAAAAGCAGGGCTTTTCGTTTGTCCGTCCCGTGCGGACAGATATTGGGCCATCTGTTCACATGGTGATGTTGATCACACTTCCATACGATGGTGTTCAATCCATGCTGGGTGCATGAAGGCCGCAGCGCCATCGATGCGCTGCACACGAATCCCCATGAGCAGTTGCTGAGGCGCAAGTCGTCAGCACGCGGAACCGTGTTGCCGTTTTTCTGGAAGAGCGCACCTTTGTGGAGTTTTTCAGCGCGCCAGATGCGTATGCGCGCCGGCTTTTATTCCACGCGTGAACCTGCAGCGGTCACATTATGAAAAAACAAATCATCACCACCAGCCATTATGTGCGCGCACTGGGCATTGCCGTGAGCGTACTGGCGATGGCCAACCAAAGCATGGCCGCAACCACCAATACCGTCGCGGTTGGCACGGGTGCCAAAGCCACCAACAGCTATGACGTGGCTGTCGGTTCCGGCGCCGTGGCGGCAGGCGATGGCGCGGCAATCAACATGGCGGTGGCAATCGGTTCGGGTGCGCAGGCCAACAGCGCCGGTGCGATTGCCATTGGCGATGCGTGGAATGGTGGTGTGAAAGCCTCCGGGCGTGATTCGGTGGCGATCGGCACCGGCGCCGCGGCGTCCGCAAGCAGCACCGTTGCGCTGGGTTCGCAAGCGATCGCCACACAAGCCAATGCGGTGGCATTGGGCAACAACAGCAATGCCAGCGGTATCAGCGCGGTCGCGGTGGGCGATACCGCCAAGGCCAGTAATATTTACGCGACGGCAGTGGGTTACAACGCCAACGCCAGCGGACGCAACGCGCTGGCGCTGGGCGCCAATGCCGTGGCGAGCGGTTCGTTGAGCACGGACGGCAACCCGGCCAACGGCTTTGCCATCGCGATCGGGCAAAGCGCCAACAGTGCGGGCAGCTCGTCGATGGCGCTCGGTGGCAATTCACTCGCTACCGGCACCAAGGCGCTGGCCGTGGGCGATACGGCGCGTTCGACCGCTACCAAATCCATTGCCATCGGTGCGAATGCCGGTGCCACCGCCAACGGCGCGATCGCGCTCGGCATGCTGTCCAGCGCGTCGATGGTGAATGCGGTGGCGGTCGGCAATGGTGCTGCGGCGACAGCGAATGCCAGCGATGTCGCCTTGGGTGCGGGTTCCACGACCTCCACCGTGGTGGCGACCAACAGCGTTAGCGTGGGCGGCAATACGTATGCGGTAGCCGGCAGCAATCCCACCAGTACGGTGAGTGTTGGCGCATCGGGCAGCGAGCGCAGCATTACCAACGTAGCCGCGGGTCGTGTCAGTGCCAGCAGCACGGATGCCGTCAACGGTTCGGAACTGTATGCAACGAATCAGCAGGTCAACACCAACACCAGCAACATCGCCAACAATACGACGGCCATCGACAACCTCACCAACGGCAAGACCGGCCCGTTCGTTTCCGACAACTCGGTGAACGCCACGCAGCCGGTTTCTTCCGGTGCGGATGCGACGGCAGGCGGCTTTGGTGCGTCGGCAACAGGTGCAGCGTCGACGGTGATCGGCAACGGAGCGACCGACAACGGCAACGCCAATGCGACGGTGCTGGGACAGGGCGCGAGTATTGCTGCTGGCGTGAGCGGTTCCAATGTGGCTCTAGGGCAGGGTTCGACGGTGACGTCCGCAGCCGTGCCGACCACGGGCGACACGATCAACGGCATCGCCTACAGCTACGCCGGCGCCTCGCCGAATGGCGTGGTCAGCGTTGGCACGCTTACGGCGCCGCGCCAAGTTACCAATGTGGCGGCGGGGCAGATCAATGCCGCCAGCACGGATGCGGTGAACGGTTCGCAGCTGTATGCGACCGATCAGGCCGTGACCAACGTCGCCAACCAGGTGAGCAGCCTGGGTGGGCAAGTGACGAGCGTGGGCAGCTTGATCAGCAATCTCGGTACCAGCATGGCGACGAGTCTGGGCGGCGGTAGCGCGTATAACGTTGCCACCGGTGTGCTGACCACCAGCCTCGATTACGGCGGCAAGACGTATGGCTCGGTGCAAAACGTGCTGGACCAGATCAACACGTCGGTTGACGATGTCGCGAAACAGACGAGCGCCAATGCCACTGCCATCAATAATCTGCAGTCGAGCAGCAATGCTGTGTCTGCAGGCAGCAGCAACACGACCGGTACAGGCGCGTCGTCGAACACCAACAACGGCACGACATCCAGTAACGGTTCGGCGCAAGGCACCGCCAGCCCGGATGTGGCGAGCATCAGCCAGCTCAACAACGTGCAAGCCGGATCTGTGCAATACGATCGCCATGGCGACGGCTCAGTCGATTACGGCAGCGTCACGCTCGATCCGGATGGATCGCCGGCGCAAATCCACAACGTGGCGGCCGGCACGGCAGCGACTGACGCGGCCAACCTCGGTCAAGTGAACGCGGGCATCCAGACGGCCGAAAACTGGGCGAAGAGCTACGTCGACCAGAAGCTGCAGAACGTCACCCAGGCACTCAATACGGTGTCCGTGCGGGCCAATGCGGGAGTCGCTTCGGCCATGGCGATGGCCGGTTTGCCGCAGGCGTACCAGCCGAACCAGAACGCAGCGGCCGTCGCATTTGGATCGTTCCATGGGCAGGCCGGTGTTGCCGTTGGCGTATCGACCGTGTCGGAAACCGGGCGCTGGGTCTACAAGCTAAACATGAGCGGCAACACACGTGGCGACATCGGTGCGAGCGTGGGTGCGGCCGTCACTTGGTAACGTGTCGCCACTAGCCTACACTCATACGATTCACCCCAACCAAGGAGGTTTCCATGAAAATCCGCTTCAGCTTGATCGCCCTGGCACTGCTGTCCGCATCGTTCGTTGCGCACGCTTCGTGCGATGACGTGAAGTCCAGCATCGATGCGAAGATCAAGGCCAACAACGTGTCGAATTATTCGCTCGACGTGGTGGCGAAGGACCAGGCTGGCGACGGCAAGGTGGTTGGCCAGTGCGATGGTGGCGCCAAGGTGATCGTGTATTCGCGCGGCGAGGCTGGCAAGAGTGCAGCTGGCGCGGATGCTGCTGCCAAGCCTGCTTCGGATAGCGCGGCGCCGGCGGCGGCTTCCTCCAGCGGCAAGTAAGGTTGGTTGTTTGACGATAGAAAAAGGGCGCCCGCTGCGGCGCCCTTTTTTTGTGAGTTACTTACCTGGCGACAACGCTCACTATCCTCGCGTGGTCATTAATGACGAGCCATAGACCCACTTAGGCTGGGATGACAATCCCAGCTTTCATGTAGATGGCGATGCTGGGATTTCATCCCAGCCTACGTGGCAGCACACGGTTATCGATAGTCGCGCACGATATCGAGCAAGGGCTGTAAAGGCGTCTCGAAATGCTTCCATCGCGCCACCGATGATCGATATACCGGCCGCCGCACCTGCGCTGCGCTGGCGGTTTTCACCACGCGCTTGTTCTCGTGAAAATTCAAGCAGCGCGCATCCCACGGCAGCCCCAGATGATCCAGCAGCCGGCGCGCCTGGTTCTCGGTATCCGCCACCATGTCCTCATAACGCAGTTCAAGAATCGAACCAGGCGGCAACACGCGCTGCCAATGTTTCATCAACTCGATATAGCGCACGTAATAGCGGCCCACCTCGCCGAGATCGTAGGTGTAGTCGAGGTTGTTCTTGTGGAACAGCGTGGCGTAGCAGGAGAAGCACGAATCCATCGGATCACGCATGGCGTGGATGATTTTCGCATTGGGCAGCATCAAACGGATCATGCCGATGTACGCGAAATTGGCCATCATCTTGTCGGTGATGCGGGTGGCGTGCGGTGCAAGCTTCCACACGCGTTCGGTATACACCTCGCCGAGGCGCATCAGTTCTTCCTCGCTCAGGCGGGATGCCACTTCCGGAAAAGCTTCCACCGGTTTGCCGGCCTCGGTAGCCATGGCAAACAGAATGCTTTCCAGATCGGGCAGTTCGCCCGCGCCATGAATATCCGGATGCGTCGAGAGAATCTGCTCGATCAGCGAGGTGCCGGAGCGCGGCATGCCGACGATGAAGATCGGCGATTTGCTGGTCGACGCCGGTATCGGGCGGCTGGCGAAAAAGCGCTCGTCGAAGACGGCGCGCACGTTGTCGATCAGCGCGATCTTGGCCGCTTCGTCCGGAGCAAGCTGCGCGTGCTTCAGGCGATTGCCTTCGGCATAGGCATGGAAGGCTTCGTCGTAACGGCCGAGGTCTTCGCGCATTTTGCCCAGCGAGAACCAGTAGCGAATGCGCAGGTTTTCCGACAGGGCAGGGAGTTTGTGCGCGAGTTGCTCCAGGCGTTTCGGCTCGGTGTCTTCCGGCGTGAACGTGCGTAGCGAAGCAAGATTGCAATAAGCCTCGACCGAGTCCACGTCGATTTGCATCGCGTCTTCGAAATGTTTGCGTGCCTCGTCCAGCCGGCCCTGCCGGCGAATGCTGCGCCCGAGGTTGTTGCAGGCTTCCACGTAATCGGGTTTCAGTTCCAGTGCACGGCGGTAGTTCCGCTCCGCTTCCACATAGCGTTCCTGCAGGTAAAACAATCCGCCGAGGTCGAAATACGCCCGTGCAAACTGGTTGTTGAGAGCTATCGAACGAGCATAGCTGGCTTCAGCATCGGCGAACGCGCCTAGTTCGCGCAGCGCATTGCCGAGATTGGCATGCGCTTCGGCATCGTTCGGCAACAGCATGATCACACGGCGAAAACTTTCCGCGGCATCCGCCATGCGCGTTTGCCCGTACAGCACCACGCCCAGCGCGTTGTGGAGTGGAGCGCTGTTTGGATGTGTCTCGAGCGCGTTGCGAAGGTGCGATTCGGCCTCGACGTAGCGGTGCGCACTCATCAGGGTGAAGCCGAGGTTGGCGTGGGCTTCGCTGAAATCCGGCCGCACGTTCAAGGCGTCACGATATGCCGCGATGGCTTCATCCAGGCGGTTCTGTACGGCCAATGCGTTGCCGCATTTGAAATGGGCGTCGGCGAAATCCGGTTTGATGGTGCGCGCGCAGTGATAGCTTTCCGCGGCGGGCCCGATTTGCCGCATCGCCATCAAGCTTTCGCCCAGCACATAGTGGCCGACGGCATCCCACGGTGCCAGCGAGACCGACGTACGCTGCGCTTCCACGGCGTCGGCAAAACGGCCTTGGCCATGCAGCGCGGCACCCAGCGCCTGCCATACGCCGGCTTGCGATGTGCCGGCATCGATCAGCTTGCGCGCCAGCGCCTCGGCTTGTACATGCTGGCGTTGCCTGATCAAGCCGACCAGTAGCTGGATCTCCTGCTTTTCCGCTACTTGATTCGTATTGGGGTTTGCATTCTGTGGCATGGCTGTCACCGTCTCGGCAAAACGTTGCGAACAGGACGATCGAACAACAGGTGCAAGGAAAACATGCATGACAACGGCGTGGGCGTGATGCGTGTTTGCGGGTACTTGCTTACGCGTCGCTTACGTTAGCGCAAATGCGTGCTGCGAATTTGAAACAGCGCACGTAACTGACTTCTTTCCATCATCAAACATTCACGCCGCGGTTCAGTATAAAACCTGTGGCCATGCAAGCGGAGCTTGCCGAAAGCGAAGTACAGGGGACCAACCTTACGGCACGGAACAGCACCTCGTCACCGGCAAGGCATGGCATGCAACAGCCGTTCGTGCCCAACCACTGATAGAGCCGGGCCAGATGCCCGTGCTTTGGGGAGATTCGAACATGCATTTGTCTTCGGTTGCGAAACTGTCGCGTTTCAAACGCACTGTGCCTGCGCTGGTGATGGCCAGCGCGCTGGGACTAGGAGCGCAGGTCAGCCATGCAGGCACCGCTGGTGCCTTTTCGATGTTGCTGCATGACCATGTACCTGCGGCCGTGCGTTCCGGCCAGGCGGCGAGCGCGCAAACGCTCAGCGCCGACAAGCAACTCAAGCTCGGCCTGGTGCTTCCGCTGCGTAACGAAGCCGAGCTGGAGGCGTTGATCAAGGGGCTTTACGATCCCGCCAGTCCGCTTTATCACCATTACCTGAGTTCGAAGCAGTTCACCGAACGCTTTGAACCGAGCCAGGCTGATTACGAGAAGGTCGTTGCCTGGGCCAAGGCCAATCATCTTACGGTCACCGCCACTACGGCCAATCGCCATATCGTCGACGTGCAGGGCAAGGTGAGCGACATCAACCGCGCTTTGCACGTGACGATGCGCCAATACCAGCATCCCACTGAAAATCGCACGTTCTTCGCACCGGATCGCGAGCCGACGGTCGACCTGCTTGGCGTGCAGCTGCTGCACGTGAACGGACTGGACAACTACGTGCGGCCGTTTACGCACATGCGTCATCGTCCGGCGTCCGAAACCGCACAGTCGATCATTGCGCATGCCAGCGGTTCCGGTCCGAGCGGCAATTACCTGCCCAGCGACATTCGCGCGGCGTATTACGGTTCGGGCTCGCTGACTGGCGCGGGACAGACGGCGGCGATCTTCTCGTATGACGGCTACCAGAGCAGCGACCTCAGCGGCTATTACTCCGCCACCGGTGCAAGTGATCCTGGCGTCCCGGTGAACAACGTGCTGGTGAATGGGTTCAGCGGCGCGTGCACCAATCCCAGCACGGGTTCGAGTTCGTGCAGTGACGGCGAACAGATTCTGGATATCGCCAACCTTGCCGGCATGGCGCCGGGCCTGACGCAGATCTTGTTCTACGAGGGCAGCAGCGCGGGCGACATTCTCAACCAGATGGCCAGCGACGATACCGCTTCGGTGATTTCCAGTTCGTGGGGCGGCGGCGATTTCGGCAGCAGCGATGATGCCATCTACAAAGAATTTCAGGCGCAGGGGCAGACCTTTGTCAATGCGAGCGGCGATGCCGGCTCGTACACCACCAGCAATTGGGCGGCACCGTCGCTTGATCCCTACATCACCGATGTCGGCGCCACCGATCTCACCACCAGCGGACCCGGCGGTTCGTGGGTATCGGAAACGGCATGGGCCGATAGCAGTGGCGGTTATCTCTCATCGGCTGGCTATGCCATCCCGAGCTATCAGCAGCTGAGTGGCGTGATCAACAGCACCAACAAAGGATCGACAAAGTACCGTAACGATCCCGATATCGCGCTGGAAGGCAATTTCGACAATCCCACTTACAGCAATGGACAGCTTGAAACCGGCGTGGGCGGTACGAGCTACGCGGCACCGCGTTTGGCCGGCGTGATTGCATTGGCCAACCAGCAGGCCGCATCAAAGGGCGTGGGCAATATCGGCTTCCTCAACACGGCGCTGTACAACTTCGGCGTGGGATCGAGCTATCACAGCTATTTCCATGACATCACCAGTGGCAGCAACGGTGGTTTCAAGGCCGTGACCGGTTTCGATCTGGTGACGGGTTGGGGTAGTCCGATCGGGCCGGCGTTTATTTCGGCGTTGGTGGCGACGAAGTAAGACGGTACACATACGGCATCCGCTCCCTCCCCTGTGCGCAGGGGAGGGTTGTATTACATCGTTGCCGAGGTTACCGTGAGCTTCAGACCAAGGGCGTGCACGATTCTATCGACTGTTTCGAATTGCGGCTTTGAGCCTGGGCGCACAGCCTTATAGAGACTCTCGCGACTCAGCCCAGAGGCTTTGGCTATCTCTGTCATGCCTCGGGCCTTCGCAACGTCACCGAGGGCACTGAGGAATTCCTCATAGTCGCCGCTTTCCATCGCGTCTTTAAGGTATTCGGCGATGACTTCTTCATTGTCCAAATATTCGGCTGGATCGAAGGGTGTGATTTTGGTTTTAGCGGACATGGTGCGTCTTCTCGTTAAGGCTTGAGTCGTTTCCAGAGTTTCAGGGCTTCCTTGATATCTTGAGATTGAGTGGATTTGTCGCCGCCCATCAGAAGCAAGTAAACCGTCTTTCCCTCTTTGGCGTAATACACGCGATATCCCGGGCCAAAGTCGATACGCATTTCAGATATGCCATCGAAATGCTTCACGTCGCCGAAGTTTCCGTGGCTGGCGCGCTTGAGGCGACCAATGATCTTGGCTTTCCCTGCATTGTCCCGAAGATTCTGCAGCCATGCAGCGAACTCTTCGGTTTGATTGATCTCATTCATGGCGAATGAAATGTAGCCAAGTGATTACATTGTTGTCAAATTTTTCGCCGTTTAATGGTTGTACGCGTACATCGTGACGATCCATGCACCTGGGCTATAGTTGCAAGTCGTTTTACTGCATCTCACCGGCTTCTGTATGGATAACCCCTCACGCTCCGAGCGCACGCGCCAGGCCGTCATCCAGGCGGCGCTCGCCATCATTGCCCGCGATGGCCCGGGCAAGCTTACGTTCGATGCGATCGCGCGTGAGAGTGGGCTAAGCAAGGGCGGGGTGATGCATCAGTTCCCCAGCAAGATCGATGTCTTGAAAGCCTTGCTGGAACATCAGATCCATTTTTTCGAGAGCACTTCAACGTCTCGCGTGACAAAGCTCGGCGCGAATCACGGCGAAATCGCGCTGGCCGAACAGATCGCCAGGCTGCGCGAGGTTTCGCATCAACCGTATTCCATCGCGCATGCGATCGTGGCGGCATTGGTGGAAGAGCCGGAGCTGCTTGCGATAAGCCGGAAGACGGCAGCGCGTCATGCCGAGCGCATTCAGGCGGAAGCGGCCGATCCGGATTTGTCGTTGCTGCGCTGGACGGCGGCGCAGGGCTTGCTGCTTTCCTCGATGTTCGGCATGAGCCCGTTTTCCGAAGCGGAGCGGGAACGCTTGTTCCGCCGCTTGATGGACGATAAGAAGTGGACTGTGCCTGAAAGCACGAAACCGCGCACCGCCAAATCCCGCAAGCGCACCAAGTAGGGATGACAATCCCAGCATAAGAGCGCCGCAATGGAAGCTGGGATTTCATTTCCAGCCTACGCTGCTGACTCGCTCGCCGCTTTTCGTAAAAACAAACCGTCTGGACGGTTTACATGGCGCGCATTACGCGCTAGCCTTCTCCCGCGCCTCTAGCCATGCAAGCCGCATCCCAGGCGCGCATGGCCCCAAGCCCCCACAACGGAGAACCCCATGACCAGTTTCCCCAATCGGCGGCAGCTGCTGGCAGCTGCTGTCTGCATTGCCATGAGCGGCTGCGCCAGCGTGAAGCCGGTGCCTTATTCCGGCATTGCTTCGTCTTCTTATCTCAGCCCCAGCAAGCACAGCAGCCGCGTGCCGTATCGCTACGACACGGCGGTGAGCTGGCGTTCGTATCAAAAGATGATCATCGATCCGGTGACGGTGTATCAGGGGCCGGACAATCAGTTCGGCAACATGCGCGAAGAAGACAAGACGGCGCTGGCAAGCTATATGCAGAACGCGTTCGCAGGGAAACTCGGCAAGCGCTTCGAGCTGGTGAACGAACCGGGTCCTGGCACGCTGCGGCTCAAGCTCACGCTGACGGGTGCCAAGACCACCACGGCCGTGCTTGGCACGTTTACCAAGTTCGATATCGGTGGCGGCATGTACAACAGCGTGCAGGCCATTCGCGGCAGGGAAGGCCTGATGAACGGTTCGGTGATCTACTCGGTGGAGATCTACGATGCGTTGTCGCATCAGCTGCTCAGCGCGTACATCACCAAGCAGTATCCGAATGCGATGAACGTCGGCGCGAGCTTCGGAGCGTTGAAGGCTGCGCGCGTGGGCATCGATAAAGGCGCGAATGCACTGGCCGAGCAGTTAAGGATGCCCTGATCTATTCCACGTACCCGTCACCAGTGTGGCCCCAACATGTTGAATTCAAAAGACGGGGTGACGTCCAGAAGGCCCGCAGGCTGCGCTGCGCAGCTTGGCAAGACGGCCAGTCTTCCCTGCGCTGCGCAACCCACCCTGCGAGCCTTCTGGACGTCATGCCGGGTACGTGGAATAGATCAGGGCATCCTAAGCAGCGAAGGCACGCCGATGGACGGCGTCACCACGTCACGTTGAGCCTGGCTTGCACGTTGCGATCGTTTTCGCGCCGTGCATGCGCATAGGTGCCGTCGAGACTGAGGCTGACGTTGCGGGTGAAGCGCAAACGCACGCCGCCGGATGCGCTTGCCAGCATCCGGCCGGTGCGTACGCTTTGCGTGGAGAAGGCCGTGTCCGATGCGGCCGGCAAGGTGGCGTCGACCACGCTGCCATCCTGGCGCAGGCGACGCCCCACGCTGGCGGTGAAATCCGGCGTTACGCCCAGGCCGCTGCTCGTCACGAAGTTGCGGCTGGCGTGAATACCCAGCGTGGCCGTGGAAACCACGGTGCGCTTGCCTGGCAACGCAAGATCGGTAGGTGCATCGGCGATTTCACGCACGCTGGTGCGGCGGGCAAGTCCACCGTCGTAGGCAACGAACGGACGCATGTCCACGCCCGCCACGTTGGCGCGATAGCCGAATTCGGCGGAAAGGCCCACGCTGTGTTCGCGATAGTTAGCGCCGGAGGCGTACGCGATGCCGCCGACTTCCGGCAAGCGATACACCGCCACTTTCGGATTGCCGATGCCGGCAATCGCGTTGCCATACCACGCATCCGTCTTGCCCAGCAGGCCGCGCGCGTACAACCCCGCTTGCGGTCCGGAGACAGTGGCGTAAGCGCCGTTGGCCAGCGTGGCCGTGGAGCGTGCATTGCCGGCGAACGCACCCAGTTGCAGTTGATCGTCGACGGGTACATCCACGCCCGCGAACACGCCATTGTGGTGCGCGGACAGGCCTAGCGCATTGCCATCGCCGGCAACACGCGCATCGCCATCGAGGTATTCCACCCATGGATCGCGATCGCTGGCGAGCGGATGGCGATCCACCAGCGTTCGCAGATCGGCAATCTGGTGCGCGGCCAACCAGTCGGCGTCGGCATAAATTTCACTGCCCATCGCATTCAATGCCGTACGCGCGTTCGGCAAGGTCTGTTGGGACAGTGCGGCCAATACCGGTTGCAGGCTACTGTTGTTTTGCGTGGAAGCCGCCTGCAGTGCGTGTTCCAGCGAGCATTGATTGGAGGTGAGTTGCGTGCAAGAGAACAACGGCATCGCACCGGGTGTCACGGTCACCGCGGTAGAGGGGGCAGAAGGCGCGGTTGACGTGCCCCCGCCGCTGCTTGGTGGATTGCTGCTGGAAGCGCCGCTGCTGGACGTCGTGGTGCTGGCGCTTGGATTGACCAGATCGAGATACACGTCGTTGCTGGTGTAGCGCAGCGATGGATCAAGATTCAGTCCGTTCACCAGCACGCTGGAGAACGTACCGTTCACGCCGCCGTTGGTGCTAAGGATCAGATATTCCTGCTTGGCGCCATACGTGCCGTTTGCCACCGTTACACTGACGTTGCCGCCAAGCAAAGTCGCTGCGCCGTTCACTTGCAGCAAGCTATGTCCGCCGTTGGCGTCGACGTTCACGGCAAACAGCGAACCGGCATTCAACGTAAGGTTGTGCGCGATGCTGAATGTCGCTTCGGCTAACGCAGCATCGCCAGGATGCAGCGCGCCGGCCACCGTGACGCTGTTCGCCTCACCGGTGCCGCTCAATTCACCGGCGCTTGCCACGGTGACATCGCTGGCCAGCGTGCTATCGAGCTGCAGGTGGCCGGCGCTCACAAACGTGGCGCCGGTATAACGATGGTCAGCCGTAAGAATGGTGGTTCCCGTGCCGGCTTGCACCACGCCACCGTTGCCGCTGATCGTGCCGTTGTAAGTGAACGTATCGCTGCGGTCGAAAGCGAGCGTCGCGTTGTCCACGATATTGCCGATCACGCTGCCGCTGCTGCCACCGATGCCCAACTGCAACACGCCCGCGTTGATCGTGGTGCCGCCGGTATAAGTGTTGGTTCCGCTCAACACCAACGTACCGCTGCCGACCTTGATCAAGCTGCCGCCTTGGCCGCCGGCAAGACCGCCATCGACCATGCTGCCGGCAAACGCAGTGGAGTTGGCCGTGCCCACCGTCAATGGATAGCCGCCAAGCGCCACAATGCTGCCCGTTGCACCCACCAGATCCCGCAGCGTTTCCGCACCCGCTTGCGATATATCCAGCGTCGCGCCCGAACCCGTCAGCAATACGGCGCTGCTCGACGCAATGCTGCCGACGACACCGGTGCTGTTGGTGCCCAGATAGAGCGTGCTGCCGGCGCCGATGGTTGTGGTGCCGGTATAGGTGGTGTTGCCAAGCAGGGTAAGGGGCAGGGTGCCGATCTGTTGCAGCGAACCGCTGCCGCTGAGGTTGGACAGCGATACCGCGCTGATGCCGTCGCCGGCGCCGGGCACGTTATCGACGATCAAGGTGCCGTTGTTGATGATGCGATCGGTGCTGGCGCCGTTGGCGCTGTCGGCCGTGAGCAAGCTGCCGTTGCCGCCGGAACTTTCGTAATAGCCCACCTTGCCGGGCGTGCCGCTGGCATCGCCGGTGGTGCCGTCGCCCAACTGCAGTGTCGTGCCGGCATCGATTTGTGTCAGGCCGTTGTAGAACTCCGCCTGCGTGAAGATCACATGGTTGGCGTTGGAACTGTTGCCGCGAATCACTACGTCGCCCACACCGGGCGTGGACAGCGAACCCAGATACTTGCCGCCGCCGATGGCGGTATTGAGCGTCACGGTGCCGTTGTAGTCGAAACCGAGAATGCCGCCGTTGTGCAGATTGATGTACGTGTTGTACGCGTTGCCGTTGATGAACATCTGGCTGGTGGTGCCATCGCCAAACTGCACCACGCCGCCTTCGATATTGACGCCGCGCTCCGATGCATTGCCGCCCAGGCTGGTGTAGTTGAGCTTGGTGTTGGTCAGGCTCGGATGGTTCTCGTCACCGGAATCGCTGTAGCTGTACACGCCGCGAAACATGGTCAGGCCGGTATACGCATCGAGATTGATGTCGTTCTCGTAGCGGTCTTCCCAGATGTTCTGCGTAACGTCGACCTGGCCGGGCAGGCCGAGTACCGGCACCGGCGTGGAAGGCAGGTACGAGGTGGTGATGAAGATGAATTTCGTATTCGGCGTACTGCCGTAGATGTGATCGGTGCCGACGTTTGCGCCATCCCACAGAAATAGCGAAGGTCCCGTATAGGTGTTCACGCCGGTCAGGCGAATGCCGCCGTTGAAGCCTTTGCTCAGCACGGTGATGCCGCCACTGCCGCTCACGGTGCCGCCGAGACCAATGATCGGTCCCTCATTGGCGAAGGTACCTTCGTTGAACAACAACGTGCCGTTGTCGAGGATGTTGTTGTTCAGTGTGACGGTGTTGTGCGTGGCATCGCCCAACTGCAGTGTGGTGTTGCTGCCGATGGTCAGCGAAGTGGGATCGGGGTTCTGCGTTACCCACACGCCACCGTGGAAAACGTTCGGGCTGGTCAGGCCGTCATAGGTATAAGGCAGGTAATTGACGTAGGTATAGCGCGTGCTTTGCGTCTGGTCGGCGGTGGGCAGGGTATACGTCGGCGTCTGCGTGAGCACCAGCGTGGACGCGCCGTTGGGCGAATTGATCGTCAGCGTGCCGGTACCGGAAATCACACCGCTGTAGTTGGTGACGCCAGTGGGCAGATTGATGACGTAGTTGCCGCCTTGCAGCGCCACGTTGTCCGCGCCGCCGTCGCCGAGAATCAGGCTGGAGATGTCACCGCCGGTGGTGGGCGCATCGACCGTCGTTTGCGCATGGGCGTCGATGGCTGTGGCAGCCAGCGCAATGCCGAGCATGGCGGTCAGTCGTTTCTTCGCAAGCTCTCCTGGCCTGGTTGGCGGCCAAGCCTGACGGCGGTGGTGCATGAATTGTCCCCTGTGTGTGCGTATGCACGCGCGGCGCACGCATGCTCCTTCGCTGCGCGCGTCGCGGTATGAATCAACGTCTTCGGAATCGGGCGACTGTAGGGAGCCGGTGTGCAGACGCCCATGTCCATGGAGGACAGATGCTGTCTTTGGGGGACACGTCTGCGGCGCGATGACTTGCGTCAAGTCGGCAGTGCGATGGCTGTCACCGTATACAGCCGCAGGTTGGGTTGGCGCAGCGACCCGACGACGCCGCTCGATCGTGTTGGGTTACCCCCGCATCACGTCCTGTCTCTTGATTACAAATCCGACGTAGCTTGAAAGTTGGGCCTTGCGATGATCGCTCCCTCCCCTGCGGTAGTAGGGGAGAATGCCCGGGATGGCCATCTCCGCGTAGGTTGGGGTGCGAACCCCAACATAGCGTGATGATCGGCATGGCGATGTTGGGGTTCGCACCCCAACCTACGGTTTTGGATTCCAGCCGTTTGCCGCAATGGTCGAGAGGCCCCTTCGCTTCGGAGCACTAACCCCAATCCTCCTCTGCATGCAGGGGAGGGAACTGATTTACGGCGTTGTGGCTATCGAGCCATGAGCAGCAGGCCCGAAAAAGATGTGATCAAGAGACAGGGATCAAGTTCGGGGTAACCGAACCTGCAGGTGGTATTTGGTCAGGCGTGCGTCTGGCGCGCCTTGAGTCCGAAGTGGCGCACCACGCGCTGCACCAGCGGTAGCGATTCGTTGGCGGATTCCACGCGAGGCGCCTCGACGCTGTCGTCCAGGCGCAAGGCGCCGCTTGCCTGCATGGCCCAGCAGAAGGCATTGGCAACTGCCACCGAGACACCGCAATGTTCGGCAAGATCCGCCACGCGCCAGCTTTTGCGATACAGCGCAGACGACAGGCGCACGGCGTCGCGATTATCCGGAAAGGCGATGAAATCCGGCCATACGCTGAGCCGATACGTGGCATCGCTGATCATCGCCAGGCTGTCGCGATGACGCAGGCAGGCGGCAACGAGGAAGCTGTCCAGCGTTTCGCACACCAGCCCTTCGTATTGGTGTTCGCAAGGCGCGGTTACCGGCACGCTTGCCCATGCATCGTCAAGCAGGTGTTGCTTGGCGCTATCGAGTTCTTCCCTGGAGCTGGCGTAAAGGCGCCGGCCGTTATCGCGCAGGATGACGGAAATCCTGCCGTTGCTGGCGAGGACTTCATGCCCGTTTCCGCCTTGCAACAGGCAGATGCCAAGCAGGCCGTTGACGGCGGCACGCGTGCTGCGCGGCGTGGCCAGGATCATGCTTTCCAGCGTCTTGGCGATCGCGGATGCGGTGGCGTGCTTGTCGATGCGCGTGCCGGCGGGTTCGTCGGCGTGCGTTTCCTTGCTCAGGAAAAGCACGCGCGTATCGCCGTGAATGGCCATTTCGTAGGCGACTTGCCCCTGTTCGCTATCCAGGTCGGTCACCAGAATGTCACATGGCTTTCCATCCCACTTGTGCAGTTGCACCGGCGTGGACGACGACATCAGGAGTTTGCAGGCAAGCCAGAAGCGCAGTTCGACTTCATAGGGGAGACCGGCGAGACCGATATGGACTTTCATGATGATTCCTCCCGATGCGGCGTGTGCAGGTTTTCCCCTTAAAAACCGGCGTGCCTGAACATTCGGGTTGCGATGAATGGATGCCCGGCATGGCGTGGGCGATTGCAGAATGCCGAAGCATCATCGCGGTTGCGGAGTGTGGCTGCTATCGCAACTTGGGTCGATTAACTGTCAGATGGGGTCAATGTTTTTTGGCGGGTTTAAGCGACGTCCCGGAATGACAGAGATGCGGTCATGTGGGGCGTGCAGTCATGTATGAAGGTGATATGTGATTCGTAAGCTGGAATGGAATCCCGACTTCGTGAAGTTTGGCGGTGCTGGGATTTCATCCCAGCCTACGGCGTATGACTCACCTATCGTCGTCCCGGCGAAAGCCGGGACGACGATACTTATGTTCAGGGAGTGCCGAACCACTTCAGATCAATCGCCTGTGCCATCACCTTGTAACCCGCAGTGCTGGGATGCAGATGATCGCCGCTGTCATACGCCGGCAGCATGTTTTTCGGTGCGGCTGGATCGCGAATGGCCTGGTCGAAATCCGCCACGCCATCGAACGCGCCGGAGTGGCGGATCCAGTCGTTCACTTCCTCGCGCGTCTTTTCGCCCGCAACGCTGTGGTAAGGCCAGCCATTGCCTCCGTATGGCGTCAAGGTAGCGCCGTAGATCTTCACGTGCTTGGCATGCGCACGGGCGATCAAGGTTTTCATGCCGTCGATAAGCTGCTGCGCAGAAACCTTGTCCTTGGCATCCCACGCGTAGCCCGAGCCGCCGATGTCGTTGATGCCTTCCAGCAGCACGATCCAGCGCACGCCCGGCTTGTCCAGGGCATCGCGATCGAAGCGTGACAGGGCGCTGGGGCCGTAGTTGTCATGCAGGATGTGGTTGCCGCCGATACCCGCGTTTGACACGCCTATCGATGAAAGCTTCGCATCGCCCTGCAGGCGCTCTGCCAGGTAGTCAGGCCAGCGCGTGTTGGCGTTCTCCGTCGAACCGACACCGTCGGTGATCGAATCGCCGAAGGTGACGACGGTGGATTTGGCGGCGGGGCCGGAGACTTCCACGTCGGTAAGAAAGAAGCGCATGCCGCTTACTTCACCCTGCGGGTAGTGCGCTGCGGCGGTGGCATCGCCGCTCTCGGTGATGTACGCCGTGGCGAGCCCGGCATTGTGGGCGGTCGAGGCGTGATATTGCGCATCGGCAGGCGCGTAAAGGCTCACCGCCAATTCCTGCAGCGGCTTTACCTCCATCTTCACCGGATCGCTCAGCACGCTTTCGCCTTTCGCGATGGTCACCGTGGGCTTGCCGTTGAACAGCAAGGCATGATCACTGCCAGGCACGGTATCCGCACCGCTGGCATGCAGCGCGATGTGGGCGGGGCCTAGCGTGATGGGCGCGTTGCCGAACAGGTTGGAAAGCCGGATGCGCACCTCCGTGCCACCCACGCTGGTGCGCACGATCTGCCGCACGGTTTGCGCGTTCACGACGGGGCCGGCGGTATCCGGCGCGGCGGCCCAGGTATCTACCCAAGTGCGATGGTCCGTACCCGTAGCCATGGTGCACGCGGCAAATCCACATACCGAACCGGTCAAAACCCATTTCAAAAGCCCATGACGCATGCTGTTCCTCCCATTGGTTTTTGCAGCGGGTACGTATAGCAAAAGGTGGCTTATCTTAATTGTCGGGTGGTATTACAAAAGTGTCTGTTGCGGTGCGGGAGGTTTTTTCTATTGAGGGTTTTCGGGGCTGAGGCGGAGATTGACCGCGCGGTCGGGTGGGATTGCCTGCGGCGCTTTCGGTCGCCGTAGGCGCCCGAGTCACTTTTCTTTGCTGGCCCAAAGAAAAGTAACCCAAAGAAATGGCCTGAAGAGCACGTGGCAGTGAGAAAGTAACAAGCCTGGAGGTTCTCGCGTTGCTTTGATTGTTGGCGGGCCAAGCCTATACGCCCCCGCTATACCGCAACGCGCCGGGGCGCTGAGGACTTAAAGCTTGCTACCGATGAGCTCGACCAAGCACTGCTTTAAGTCCTCAGCGCCCCGGCGCGTTGCGGTATAGCGGGAAGGTAGAACCTGAGGCGACCAGCGGTCTCTAAAAGCCGTAAACGTTCAAGCTTTTTCCCTACCCATGCCGCGAGCCTTTGAGGCCTTTCTTTGGGTTACTTTTTTTTGGGCCAGCAAAGAAAAGTGACTCGGGCCCTTTAGGGTCCGAAAGCGCCGCAGGCAATGTCTCATTCCTGCGCGCCCCGGCCCAGCTCGCCTCACCAAACACCGACGCCTTCAATGAAACCCGCACTTCGCCGCATACACCGCCGCTTGCGTACGGTCTGTAAGTTCGAAGGCCTCGTGCAAGGATTGTCAGTTGGGGACAATTTGCAAAAACACGTGACAATCGCGATTTGTGTGATTTATGCGTGCCATCAATAAAAGCTGCCGCATGCGTCGCTAACATGTATGCATCACGGTTGCGATGTTGCAACAGCCGATGTTTGCGCACGTAAATCAGGGGGCTGACAGTGCGAAAAAAGTGATGGCGCTTGGCTGCATGTTTAGCCCATCCAACCTGCTGTCTCGATCTTTTAGCCGCGTAGGCTGGGATGACATCCCAGCATCGAATACTTCAAACGCAAAGAAAGCTGGGATTGCATCCCAGCCTACGGGCTGCGCGCGTGTTTTTTGTCGAACGTTTTTGTTGTACCCACTACCGGAGCATTGCATGAGAGCAAGTCCCTTATCGCCGAAAGTATTGTCCCTCACGGTAGGCACCGTGCTGGGAACGGTTGCGTTCGCCTGTGCGGCGCAAACCACCGGCAGCCTGCAAACAGCATGGGGCACCACGGTCAACGAACCGTCGTTGCCGGCGTCCAACGCAGTGTGCGCGACGGTCAAGGCCACGCAGACGCCAGTGAACGGTTTGCTGCCGGCCGCACTCGATAGCGATCCGAGCAAGTCGGCGCCGGATACGGCCAGCATCCAATCTGCCATCAGCAAATGTCCCGCGGGCGAAGCCGTGCATCTAGTGCAGGGCGATGCGGGTCAATCCGGTTTCCTGATCGGGCCGATCACGCTCAAGTCCGGCGTGACGTTGTGGATCGACAAGGGCGTGACCGTGTTCGGTTCGCGCAATCCGGCCGATTACGACAACGGCCTGGGCTTGTGCGGCATCGCCAACACCAACACCAAGGCGTCGTGCAATGCGCTGATCAGTGCGAGCAAGGTGGTGGGCGCCGGTATCGTGGGCGAAGGCGTGATCGATGGCCGCGGCGGCGCGGTGCTCACCGCCGGCCAGAATGCCGGCGTGAAAACCTGGTGGGACGTTGCCTACCAGACCAAGACGGCCAACGTGACGCAGCATAATCCGCGCCTGTTGGACGTGCAGGGTGGCAGCAACTTCACGTTGTATGGCGTTACGCTGCAGAACTCGGCGAATTTCCATGTCGTGCTCGACAACCTTGACAGCGTGACGGCATGGGGCATCAAGATCCTGTCGCCGAGCGCCGCCTATACGCAAGGCGCGTACGCCTGCCCGAAGAAGACCACGCCGGATCAGGTGTCGGGTACTTACGCGACGTGCTTTACGCCAGAAACGGTCAAGAACACCGATGGTTTCGATCCGGGCGAATCCACCCACGTTGTGCTCGCGTATTCGTACATCAGCACCGGCGACGATCACGTGGCGATCAAGGCCGGCTCGGGCAATGGCACGCAGCACCTGCTGCTCGCGCACGATCACCTGTATTACGGGCACGGTTTGTCGATCGGCAGCGAAACCAACACCGGCGTGAGCGACGTGACTGTGCAGGATCTGGTGGTGGATGGCCATGACAGCCCGAACGGCGTGGGCATCCGCATCAAGTCCGACGCTTCCAGGGGTGGCGTGGTGAGCGGCGTGACCTACCAGGGCGTATGCATGCAGAACGTGCGCCAGCCGCTGGTGTTCGACAGCTACTACAGCTCGTCCAAGGGCAAGAAGTATCCGTGGTTCAAGAACATCACCATCAACGGCCTGCATGACCTGGGCAGCGTCGCCTATGGCGGCGGCCAGGCGGTGTTCGCGGCGTATGCGAAGCAACCGCTGCAGATCGCGTTGAACAATGTGCAGTTCGATGGCGCGCAGCCGACCATGTATATGAAAGGCCACAACGGCAGCCCGAGCGTGTTGCCGGCCAATACGGTCTTCACCTTCGGTCCCGGCACGGTGAGTTTTGCTGAGGAGCTGACCCAGCAGCACGGCACGGGGGTGTCGTTCGCCGGTTCCATCACCGCGAGCCCGGCGCCGGTGGATTGCAGCCAGGCGTTCGTGAAGTTCAGCACGGTGCAGCCGAACGCACCGATCTAAGCCCAAGGCTTTTGTGGGCTGGGATGAAGTCCCAGCATTGGCATGGCGATGCTGGGGTTCGCACCCCAGCCTACGATTTCATTCCAGCCTGCGGGTGTTCCTGACAGAAAACGGGGCCGGCAAAGTCAAACAGCGCTCTGCCGGCCCCGCCAGTCCAACCGGAGACTCTGCGGGGAGAAGCCACATCAGTGTTCAGAGTCGGGCGCTCACCTGCGATCCCGCCATGCAGTCCGCGAAACCCCAGGACGGAATGGATGCAGGGAGGTGATTGGGTTGAGGGAAGTTTAGGGGGCGGCCTGGCCCCGGCGCAGGGCCGGGTGGGACACATTGCTGTGCTTATGGGCCGTTGTGCGGTGCACATATATATGTGTCGATCCGTCGCCCGGCAAATGCCGGGGCGACGGTGCTCGCGCAAAAGGTTCGCATCGGGCTTCGCCTGGACCGTCACCCCCACCCCTCTCCCGAAGAAGAAGGGAGTCATTACGGGCCACCGCTTGTCCCGCGGTGTCATTCACATCCGACACCTCCGGCCAGCCCCATCACCACCCCTCACCAGGCATGACAGGCCACATTTCGCCGTACGTCGGCCACGATAAATACCGTGAAATCCGTTGGCTTTTGTGTGGCTAACTCATTGATTAAAAAGCTTGTCATCACAAACGAATAGTCCGCATAGGCAAACCGCATGCGTGACATGACACCCCTCCCGATGATCCACCCCGACGCCGAGGGTGACAGGCCGAAACTGGGTCGGCCCGCCCCGGCGATTGAACATAACGAGGGTTGGATCATGAACGAGTGGTACCGGGGCGACGTCTCGGCGGAGTATGCGATTGGGCTGCTTGAGTATCTGGAGCAGCTGGGTATCGGCGCGGACCAGGCCCTGGCCGACACGGGCATCGGGTCGGCCCAATTGGAAGGCGACCTTCGTCTCACCACGCAGCAAGACGCCGCCTTGAGCGAAAACGCCGTGCGCCTGACCGGCAACGAGGGTCTCGGTTTCGAGCTCGGCCTGCGCAGCAGTGTGACCTGGCACGGCATCCTGGGACTGGGGCTGATGAGCTGCCGCACCCTGCGCGATGCACTGCGCCTGTGGACCGGCTACCTGGACGTGCGCACCACCGGTTTCTGCATCTACCTGCACGAACACGACGGGCTGGCCGAGCTGAACATCCAGGATCTGGCTCCCGGTGCCTTGATGCGCGGCTTCGGATTGGAGCGCCTGGCCACCATGACGGCCCGCCTCGCCGCGCAGCTGACGCAGCAGGAATTGCCCGAGGTGGAAATGTGGTTCAAGGACGAAGAGCCGTCCTACGCCGCCGCCTACGCCCAGCGCCTGCCAAAGGTGCGCTTCGCCACCGGCCTGTGCCAGGTGCGCATGCCCAGCGCCTACCTCGACCTGCCGTTGCCCACGGCGCATACGCTGGTGTTGAACCAGGTGAAGCAGCACTGCGAGCGCGAGCGCATCTCGCTCGGCCAGAACAACTGCCTGATCGCGCGCATCAAGGGCCTGCTGCCGCTGGAAGACGGTACCTACCTTGGCATGGAAGAAGTGGCGCAAGCCCTGTGCATGTCCAGCCGCACGCTGAAGCGCAAGCTGCGCCACCTGGGTTTCAACTTCCGCCAATTGGTGGACGAGGCGCGCAAGCAGGAAGTGTTGCGTGACGTGTTGAACACGACGATGACGATCGACGAGATCGCCAATCGCCGCGGTTATTCGGATGCTGCCAACTTGACGCGTGCATTCCGGCGTTGGACGGGCGAATCGCCGAGCCAGTATCGGGCGAAGTTGCCGTACAAGCTGGAGCGTGGGTTGGCGCAGGTGGCGTGAACAACAACGACTCTCTCTTGAGAAGAGGGTTGGGTGAGAGGACGTAGGCTGGGATGCAATCCCAGCATCAGGTGCGCGAATGCTGGGATTGCATCCCAGCCTACGTGCTTCCCTTCAAAGGGACGCAGACTCAAAGCAAATACAACAACGCCTTCACCAACTGCCTCACCTGCGCCGGATCGCGCGGGTCAATACAAAAAATCGGTACGAACAAACTCATGCGTCGCGCAAGCGCGTACATCGTTTCCATCGAAAAACTGGGAGTGATGTCGCTCTTGCTGATGCCGATCACGAACTTCAGGTTGGGATCGATGCGTGCCAATTGCTCCACCGCCGCGCGGCAATCCTGGGCCAGTGTTTGCGAGGAAGCATCGAGCAGCAACACGGCGCCGAGTGCGCCGGGGCCGACGATCGGGCCCATGAAATCAAGGTATTCCTGACCCGGCAGGCCGTACACATGCAAGGTCTCGTCGGGGTTGAGCTGGATGGTGCTGTAGTCGAGCGCAACCGTCGTACTGGTCTTGTCGCCGGCGCCGGCACCCATCCATGGCACTTCCGACGACACCGGAGGGGTATCGGAAATGGCGCGAATAGCCGTGGTTTTGCCGGAACCGAGCGGGCCGACGAACAGGAGTTTGATGGTCTTTTCAGAATCAAGCATGCGAGTAACCGAGCTTCAGCCCGAAGTGGCGTGCGACGCGTTGAAGGAGAGACGAAGACAGCGAGGTCGGCGCCGGCTGGGTCACGAATGCCACCGCGCTTCCGTCGGCACAGGCGAGCGCACCGCTGGCCAGCGTTGCCCACAGGAACGCATTGATGTAGGTGGCGGCAATACCGGTGTGCTGCACCAGCGTCTCGGCCGACCACGCGGAACGTTGCAACAGCGAGGAAAGTCGCAACGCCTCCTCGCTCTCGGTCACGCCGCCAAGATCGGGCCAGCGCGTGAGCCGATAAAGCTTGCCGCCGAGCGAGGGCAGGCTGGACTGATGCCGCATGCATGCCTTGATCAGAAAACTTTCCAGGCTGCGCGATACCAGCCATTCGTTGGCATACGGATCGTTCGCCGGGCGCGCCACGCACAACCACGCGTTCTCCAGCAGGCGCGCTTCCAGCGCCGGCAGGTCGCTGACCGAACGCGTAAGAATGCGGCCCGCGGCATGCCGCAGGATCATCCCGATGTTGCCGCGCTTTACCAACAGATCCTGATTGCAGCCGGACTCGCGAATGCAGATGCCGAGCAAGCCCTGCACATCATCGGAAGTTGGCTCCGATGCAGGCTGCAATTTTTCCTGCACAGCGCGGGCGATGGCGGCGGCCGGCGCATCGCGATCGAGCCGGGAGGCATAGGGCGTTTCCGTGTCGCCGCTGCGCGGAAACACCATCAGCGGCAAGTTGCGCCGCGTGGCTACCTCGTAAGCCAGGCGGCCATGGCCGCTGTCGATATCGACGATCAGGATGTCGCTTTCGTTGCCGCGCCAATCCTGGATTTCAATGTGAATCTGCGATGCGGCCAGCAGTCCGCACGCCAGCGACAGGCGCAATTCCAGCTCTTCGGAAAGACCTGCCGTGCCGAGCTTGATGTGCATGAGCTTTGCTTCCGTGGTGGTGCCGTTCAAGGGTTCCGCTCAGGAAAAATCGAGCGTCTTCTCGAAGGCTTTCAGGTGATGGCGAGCCATCGCCAGGTTCGATTTCTGGCGATCGATGATCACGTACAGAAACACGTGCTTGTTGGTCGCCAGCGGACGAATCAGGTGATATTGGCGCTCAAGGCTGATCAGGATGTCTTCGATCGTGTCGTTGAGCTTCAGCGCGGCGGCCACTTTGCGCTTGGCGCGCACCACTTCGGCGTTGCCTGCTGCAGCCATTTCCAGATCGATGCTGGCGTTGCTGTCGCCCGCCATCAGCATGCCGCTGTCATCGTCGACCAGGGCGCTGGCGACGTAGCCGTCGATGGTGCGCAGCGTTTCGAGGCTGAAATGAGTCATGTCGTTCTTTCCATCAATGGGGTGGAGCAGGCGCGCGGCGTGTGCTTACGCCATGTTCTGCAGATGCGTGGAAATGCGTGTGGCCAGGTCCAGCGCCACGCGGCGCGACAGCGCCAGAAGAATGTTGTGTCCCACACCGATCGCCAGCGCGAGCGGATGACGCGGATCGGCGATGCGCACGATGATGCAGGTGTAGTGCTCCATCGACACCACGGTCGACTGGCAACTGCCGCCGGCAAGCTCGCGCGCCAGCGATTCGCACAGGCCCAGCAGCGATCCAGTCATGGCGGCGATGCGGTTGCCGTCCTGCACGAGGGAAGAACGCATGCTGATCAGGCGTGCATCGGCCGTGGCAACCACGGCCAGGCTGATTTCGGGGTATTGCTGGCAAAGCTCGGCCAGCTCCCGGTCGCAGATCGCGCGGAGCTCCGCCAGCCTGCGAAAGGCGGCATTGGCTACAAGAGGTTCGTGCATGTGTTTCAACCAGGCGGCATGACTGTCGAGAGTCGTGACGAACGCGGTGCGATGTCCATGCCGCTTCAATGCGCTCGTGGTGTGGCGCGCATGATCGCCTTACATACGAATGACGGCCATTGCCTTTGCGGCTCGATTAACTGTCACTTGAGGTCATCGGTGTTTGGCTGCGGAAATACCGGGAAAACTAATGTGTCGCATGTCCCACTGTGACAGAGATTGGGCTGCGTAATGCCATGGTTTGCTTGGGCCCACAGGCCTACGATTTTTAACAACCGATATCGTGCCAATGAACGCCATCCGCGACGGAAAAGCAGCGCAGCAAGGACTCCCGCATGTCGGATTTGCATCGTTGATTGCCATGGCGCCGTTGCCGGCAATCGGGTTGCACAGGCCGCAAGGCGATGCTCACGTAACACACGCAAAGCAAGGGGACATCCTCATGAACAGTACGCGCTCGCAGCGCGGCTTTACCTTGATCGAGTTGATGGTGGTGATCGTGATCATCGCCATCCTGGCTTCGATCGCGATGAGCGCCTATGGCAGTTACATCACTCGCGCGAAAGTGCAGGCGGCGAAGGCCGATCTGACGGCATTGTCGTTGAATCTTCAAAACGAGTTGCAGCGCAACCTGGTATACGGCACGCATAGCAACATTACGACCGATTCCATCAGGAACGCCTATAAAGGATGGGCTCCGTCTCAGGATGCCACATTCACGTACACGCTCGATTCTTCGCCGACGACATACACCATGACGGCCCAGGGCAAAGCGGGTCCGCTCGCAACGTGCTCCCTGACCTTGGACGATGCCGGACAGCGCGGTATATCCGGCAGCTGCGCTTCCATAACCACCTGGTGAGCCATGACGATACGCAACAGGGGCGTAACGCGTGGCTTCACGCTGATCGAATTGATGGTGACCATCGCATTGGTTGCCTTTCTTCTCACCATCGGCATTCCGCTGGCGCGCGAATGGGTATTGTCGGCGCACCAGCGCGACTCCGCCGGCAAGCTGACCGAAGCGCTGGGGCGTGCCAAAGCACTCGCGCTGCGTAATCAGCAAGGCTTGACGGACCAAAGTCTGCCGACCGCCGCCGTGTGTCTCAGCGGCCAGCAGCTGAGTGTCGTTGGCGCGGATACGAACAAGCAGGTCACCTGCGCCAACCAGGCCGATTGGACGGCGCAGATTTCTTCCGATGCGTCGGTGGTGAGAACCGCGACCAATATTCCTTTTCAATGCGCGGCCTATAACGAGCGTGGAGTGTTGCTGTCAGTGTCATTGGCGAGTCTTGCGTGCACGCCGCCACCGCTGCCATCGGCGTCATCATCGCCACCATCCCAATCCTCCGTACAAGGGCAGGTGACATACCTCGACGTCAACGTAAGCTCCGAGGAGGCGCTGCATGTTTTCCTGCCGTAAACCACGCGCACAACGCGGCGACGTGCTGCTGGAGGCGCTGATCGCCGTGCTGGTGATGGGTTTTATTGGTGCCGGTACCGCTTACGCAGTGAGCCGCATGGAAGTGAGTTCGAAATACACGCGCGTCGACGGTGTGGCGGCGAGCCAGATGCGCTTGCTGTTGCAGCAATACGGATCGACGCTTTGCCCAGGCCAGGCCAACAACAACCAGGCCAGGATCACCTTGCCGCTGACCAATACGTCATATGCGGTGACAGTGCAGTGCCCGGCCGGCAGTTCGATCACCGTGGGCGGCATTGCCGTGACGCAGCCGTCCAGCGTGGTGCTGTGCATTCCCAGCCCCACGGATGGGTTTGACGGTTCCATCGTGGTGGGAACGGACGCCTCTGCCATTGCGACGGGAGTGGCGGCATGCAACCAGCACAGCTGATCGCCGTGCGCAGGCGAGCCGCGGGGTTCACTCTGATCAGCACCTTGGTCGGCATCGCCGTCGGCCTGATCGGCATTGCCGCCATGCTGACGCTTTACCGCAACCTGGTGACGGAAGCGCGCAGCATCAATGAGCAATCCATGCGCGATGGACAGATCGCCACCGGTTCGCTGGCGGCGCAGCAGGAAATGCAACAAGCGGGCTTCGGCATCACGGGCGCCACGGTAGGTACGGACCTGGTGGTGCTGAGCAATGCCACGTTGACAAACGGCAAGCTCAAGGGCACGGCGCTGACCTCCTACAGTGCGGCCGCCAACGGCAACGCCGTGATCTGGGGTTTCAACCCCACGGCGGCGACCGGCACGATCGATCCCGCTGGCTATATGTGCGAAGGCTTGATCGTCACGTCGAACGGTTTGCAGTTGCTGCCGCCGACGAGCTGCAAGAGTGCCGCCAATTGGCAGAGCGTGACGTGGAAACCGCAGCAGCTTGCCGCTACCGGCTACCTGGGGCCGCTGTCGATGTTCCAGGCCAATGCGGGCAGTTGCTGGCCGTATCAATCGCAGGCGGCGTCGACAGGGAGCACGCTGCAATTGAGCTATTACCTGCCGACGAAAGATCAGCAGGATCACGGGCAGACGAATCTTCCCGGCGGTTCCAGCGATTCGAGCAGCAGTTCCGGCAGCTCGGGCGACGGCAGCATCCATAGCGACAACGGCAAGGGCAACGATTACGGCGCCAGCAAAGGCAAGAGCAACGGCGGATCAGGTTCCGGTTCCTCCGGCGATGCATCGGGTTCGTCCGGTTCCAATGGTTCATCAGGTTCGTCCGGTGACAACCCCGCCAGTTCTTCCAGCAGCGAATTTTCAAGCAGTTCCGCCGTCACCAACGTACCGACGTTCTCGGTATGCCTGCCCAATTTCCAGCAGCAAGGAACCCACTGATGCGACGCGCCACGTTACCCGCCTCGCCGTCTCGCCAGCGAGGCGTGATGAATCTATTGCTGGTCTTGCTGGTGGGCCTGGCGATGACCGTGACCACGATGGGTGTGGTGCACAGCGTGCGCAGTTCGCAGGAAGGGCAGCTCAGTTTGCACTCGATCACGCCCGCACAAGGTTCCACCTGGATGGGCGCGGAAGTGGTGCGCCGTTATCTGGCTGCCGCCGACATGAGCGCGTTGAAGTCTGGCGATCTGAAGATAAGCGGTTGCGATGGCATTGCCGTCAGCATTCTCAATGTGAAGCCGACTTCGTCCACGTCGGGCGCAAGCGGTACCACTTATCAGGTGGTGGCGAACATCACCGCGGGCGCGGCAACCGGTACGCCGGCAGCGAGCAAGGCCATCTTGCAGGTGGTCTACAACGTCACACCGAATGCGACCAAGGGCACCGGTGCCAGCAATAGCAATGGCAACGCATCGGTCAACATCAACACGCTCAACTTTTACAAAGACCTCAATCTGACCGGCGGCATCACGGTGCTCGGTGGCGCGCAAAACGCCAATTTGAACGTGATGGGCAACGTGACGCTCGATAACGCCACGGTCACCGGCGTCAACAGCATTCGCTCCACCGGCAACGTGACGATCGGCAGCGGCATCCACGTCAACCAGGTATATGCCAATGGCGACGTGACCGTGACCGGTGCGGCCAGTGCGGACTTGATCAATGCGCAGGGCAACGTGGTCATCGACGGCGGCGCCAAGCCGTTCGTGATCCAGTCCAATGGTTCGGTGACGTTCAATGGCGGTAGTGCGACGACGGTGACGGCGATCGGCGACGTCGACGTGCCTGCCGGCGGCGTGAACATTGGCACAATCACCACCGAAGGCAACGTCAACTGGACTGGTACGGGCGGCGGCGTTTCGACCATCCAGGCCAATGGCAATGTGACGTATGCGGGCAGCAACAACCACACGAGCATTACCGCGGGCGGCAATGTCATGTTGACCGGGGCCGGCCCCGATAGCGTCGTCGCCGCGGGCAACGTGGTCGACAGCACCAGCGGTGGTGACATCGGTTCGCTGAAGGCGGGTGGCGATCTCGACGTCAAGGGCTACGACAGCGTGACGGGCACGATCGGCGGCAAGCTCACCAAAGAGCAGTTCTGGAATTTGAAGGTGCATGTCACCGAACAGCCCGGCTACACGGTGACGGTGCCGACCATCAAGATCACGCCGTTGCCGCCGGTTACCATCGATCATCCCGCGATCGATGCGTATGCCTTGCAATCGGTAGCCAATTACCAGTTCAAGTTCGTGAATGGCGCCATCCAGGTGATCGTGTCCAACATTGCCAATATCGCTAACGGCACGTATTACCTGGGCCGTTATCCGCCGTCATTTGCCAGCGGCTCTTACCGCGGCTACGAAGATTTCCTGTGCACCAAGCTGGTGCCGAACAGCGTAGGCACCGACGGCATCGGGCAATGCCAGCAACCGGTGTCGCCGGCTAACACGGTCTGCCAGGGACAGTCAGAAGAGAACGGCTGTTTTTCCTACAGCAACGGCGTGTGGACGCTGAGCGGCAAAAGCCTGGCGCGCGGCGTGCTGTGGTTTGAAGGCGATCTCGCTTTCAACGGCGGCTATTACCTCGATACTGCGATTGCCACCGGCAACATCAGCACCGGCGGTGCGTTCCGCATCGATGCACCGAACTTCGCCGGCTACGACGAAATCTGCGCCAACGCCACGCCGTCCGGCCTGCAGCTGAGTGCAACGCAGAAAGCGGATTTCGACGGCATGTATCCGACCAACTTTTGCGATACCAAGAACAAGCAGTGGATCGATAATTCCGTCGGCAACATTGCCTTGCTGGCCGGCGGCTACGTCAACGGCGCATTCTCCGGCGGCAACATCAACGTGGGCGCAAGCTCGGTGATCAATGGCAGCGTGATGGCGGGCAACGTGCTCAATACCGGCGGCAGCACCACCATCAACGGCTCGATCACTTCGGCCGCGCAGAACAAGAACGACAACTCGCCGGTGAGCCTGAGCGGTGCAACGCTGATGGACATGCGCCAGTTGCCGGGCACCTACAACCCCGGCAGCGTGCCGTGCATGCAGGGATGTACCGATGCGAAAGCCGGTTCCAACGGCAGCAACACCAGCACGATCACCTGGACGCGCTATCTGTAGCCATGCCGCCAGGAATTGCCACGTAGGCTGGGATGAAATCCCAGCACCACCATGCCGATACATGCTGGGATTTCATCCCAGCCTACGGATAGAGCGAGCGTGAATCGTGGATGGTAGAGTTTCGGCCATGGGGACCCCCGTCTACTACTTCGGCGATTTCTCGCTCAATCCGCTTGCCAGGGAATTGCGCCGGAGCGATGAGCCCGTGGTGTTGGCGGCCAGCGCGTTCGACTGCCTTGTCTACCTGATCGAACACCGCGAACGCCCGGTGGGCCGGGACGAACTGATTTCCGCGGTGTGGGGACGCGCGGACGTCAGCGACAATCTGCTGGCGCAAACCATCGTGCGTCTACGGCGTGCACTGGGCGATGCGGGCAACGAGCAGCAATGCATCAAGACGATGGCGCGCGTGGGTTATCGCTGGATGCCGGATACCACGGTGGTGCAGGCTGCTGATGCGCCCGTATCGACGCGTGAAGCGAACGATGCAAGCGCTGCTGTTACTGGTGACGTCGCAGTTACTCCGCAACGCGTGCGCCGCCCCTTGTGGATCGCCTTGTTGCTGACGGTGATCGTGGCGGTGGGTTACGCGCTCTGGCAATTCTCGCTGCCGCGGCAGGCGCCTCCTGCGGTGCATTTCAACCAGGGCACAGCCATCGTGCTGCCGGCCGAGGTGAAGGCGCCGGATGATTGGCAATGGCTGCATCTTGGCCTGATGGATCTGGTTTCCACGCAACTGCGCCAGGCACAGGTACCGACCGAGAACAGTCGCGATGTGCTCAACCTGCTTCGCCAGGCGGATACCGCGAGCAGCGCGCAGTTGGCGCCGTTTGCCTTGGTGGTGACACCGCACGTCGCCTTGATGGATAACCGCTGGCACGTGCATCTGGATGCCAAGGCCAAGGATGGACGCGATTGGCAAGCGGAATCATCGTCCGAAGACGTACTGGCTGCGGCGCGTGCCGCGAGCGATCTGTTGCTGACGCAACTGGGTTTCAATACGCAGCCCCGCAACATGGCAAGTGGTGAATCGCAGCAGGAATATCTGTTGCGCATCCAGGCCGCGCAGCTTGCCGGGCAACCCGATCTGGCGCACCAGCTGATCGACAAAGCGCCGCCGTCGTTGCGCAACACGCCCGAACTGGCCTTTGCACAAGCGCAGCTTTACTGCGTGGAAGGCAACATCGACGCATGCGAATCATCGCTGACCGATCTGCGCAAGCGGCTCTCGCCCACCACGCAACCGCTGTTGCGCGGCAAGGTACTTACCTCGCTATGGTTTCCGTACCGGCGCCGCAATCAGCTGGACAAAGGCGAAGCGGCGCTCGACGAAGCCGTACGGCTGCTGCAGGGGCAAAAGGATGCCGATGCGCTGGCCGAAGCCTATCTGGATCGTTCCCATCTGGAGACTTACCAAGGCAAGCTGGATGAGGCGAGCACTGATCTCGGCCATGCGCGCATCCAGTTCGCGTTGGCCGGCGACACCATCGGCCAGGCGCGCGTCGATCGCGCGATGGGGGAGCTCGCCATCGACCGCGGCCAGTTCGGCGCAGCGTTGCCGTTGTTGCAGCATGCCTACGAGCAATACCAGCGCATGGGTATGCGCCAGTTGCTTTCGTCGGCATTGGATGCGATGGCCGATGCACAGAGCATGTCGTTGCAATATGCCGACGAACTGGCAACCACCGACCGCTTCTGGCCGTTCGACCAGAAGCACATGGATTTTATCGACCCCTACACGCGTCATCAGCTGAGCAAGACGCGCGCGATCGCGCTGGCCGACAACGGCCGCACCGCGGATGCGACTAGCCTGCTCGAAAGCGTGCTGACCGATGCAAACGGCAATGAAGAAGCAGGATTGCGCGCGGAAACACGCATGCTGCTGGCCAAGTTTGCCTTGCAGCGTGGCGACGATCGCGCTGCGCTGACATGGATAAGCAAAGCCTTGGAAGGATCATCGCTTGCCCAGCACGACCAGCGCGACTATGCCGAAGGCTGCTATCTGCAAGCAGTTGCCTTGCAACGCGCCGGCCAGACGGACGAACTCAAGCGTGCCGTCACCGCCATGCAGACATGGGTGAGCGCCTTGCCGAAACCGGATGACTGGATTGCGATCTGGCTGCTGCGTGCCAAAGCGGTGCAAGCCTGGGGTGAAGGGCAACGCGACCAGGTGTTGGCGCAGCTGCGGCTGGCCATGGCCGCGGCGGATGCCTCGGGCGTGCCGGAATTCACCGTCGGCGTCGGCCAGTCCTACGCCTTGGCTTTGCTGGCGACCGGGCATACGGATCAGGCCGCGGCCGTCAGCGGCCAGCTTTCCACCTGGAGCAATGTGGACTGGCGCGCCGCCGAGGTGGAGGCGAGTGTGTTCCAGGCACTGGGGCAGGGTGACCAGGCGCAAACGTCGTGGAACAAGGCGCGCAAGCTGGCCGGTGACCGGCCGGTGCAGACGCCGGCCGCGCCAGTGTTTTGAATGTGGTGCCGTTCGCAGGCTGGAATGAAATCCCAGCTTTTACAGGCATGCCGATGCTGGGATGGTCATCTGCAAATACCGCATAAAACTCACGACAGTACTTGTCATGAGACATGTATCATCCCCTTGAATGGGGTCGATGCAGACAAGAGTCATGGCGGAAAAGGGGGCTACCGTTTATTGCTTCGGGGAATTCCAGCTCAATCCATTGGCGCGTGAGCTGAGCCGTGACGGTGAGCCGGTCGAACTGGCCGCAAGTGCTTTCGACTGCCTGGTCTATCTGATCGAACACCGCGAGCGTCCGGTCGGCAAGGACGAATTGATCTCCGCGGTATGGGGACGCGCCGACGTCAGCGACAACCTGCTTGCGCAAACCATTGTGCGCCTGCGCCGTGCGCTCGGCGATGCCGGTACCGAACAGCGCTGCATCAAGACGGTGGCGCGCGTCGGTTATCGCTGGATGCTCGATATCCAAGTGGTACAGCCAGCTGCCGAACCGGCCGAAGAGGCGTTGCTTGACGACGCAACACCTGGCCATACGGTTGCCGCGCCGCCATCACCGCCGGCATTGCGCCGCTCGATGCGCGCCGCATTGGCGTTCACGCTGCTGCTGGGTTTGGTCTATGGCGGTTGGCAGTTGCTCAGCAGCCGGGCGGCCAAGGCCAGTTTTCAATTCAATCGCAGCGCGGCGGTGGTGCTGCCGGTGGACGTGCAGGCGTCGGATGATTGGCAATGGCTGCACCTGGGCATGATGGACATGGTCGCCAACCGCCTGCGCGATGCGCGCGTGCCGACCGAAAGCAGCCAGGAAGTGCTGGAGCTGCTCAAAGAGAACGGCGATGAAGCGGACGCGAAGCTCTCCACCTTTGCGCTGGTGATCCAGCCGCGCGCGCAGTTGTCGGCCGACGGCTGGCACGTTCACTTGAATGCCAAAGCCAAAGACGGCCGCACCTGGACCGCCGAATCCAATGCGAGCGATGTGTTGGCGGCAACGCGCGCGGCCAGCGATCTGCTGTTGGCGCAACTGGGTTATGGCGGTGGCCTGTCCGCACCGGCACCGGGCGATGCGCTGGAGGAATTCATGCAGCGCGTCGATGCCACGCGGTTGGCCGGCCAGCCGCAGCTGGCGAAACAGCTGCTTGAAAAGGCACCGCCGGCCTTGCGCGAAAAACCCGAACTTGCGTATGCCCTGGCCTCGATCGATTGCGACGAAGGGCATAACGATTCCTGCGAGCAACGGCTGGAGGCATTGCTCAAACGCCTGCCCGACGATCAGCATCCGGTGTTGCACGGGCAGATTCTTACGGTGCTCGGCCAGATCTACCTGGATCAACGCCGCACCGCGGAGAGTGAAGCTGCGCTGGAACAAGCGGTGCGCATGCTTGAGGGCGTACGCCGTACACACGGTCCGAAGGATTTCGAGGCGCTGGCGACTGCTTATCTGGTGCGCTCCTACGTCCACACCCAATTGTGGCGATTGGAGGAGGCCACCGCGGATCTCGGCCGCGCACGCGTGAATTACAACTTGGCGGGCGATCTCGTCGGCGTGGCCAAGGCCGATCAGGCCACGGGCGGACTGGCCTTGCGCCGTGCGCAACCCGATGCCGCGGTGATCTTGCTGCAGCATGCGTACGATCAGTTCGTCAGCATGGGCATGCGCTCGATGTTGCCCTCCATCCTGGATGCGCTGGCTTATGCACAGCAGATGCTGCTGAAGTTTCCGGATGAATTGACTACCACCGACCGCTTCTGGCCGTTGGAAGAAAAGAGCAAGGATTTCGGTTTCATCGGCGACGACATGCGCCACGAATTGGCGATGGTGCGTGCTGCCGCGTTGGCCGACAACGGGCGTACCGCCGAAGCGTCGGCGTTGTTCCAACAGGTGTTGCGTGACGCCGATGCAGTCAAGGAGCCGGGCCTGCGTGCCGAAGTCAACAAATGGCTTGCACGCCTGGCGCTGGATCGCGGCGACAACGAACGTGCTGCCGCGTTTGCCGCTGCTGCGCTGACGCCGGCGTTGCAGGAGGACGATCAGCGTGATTACGCCGAAGCGTGGCTGTTGCGCATTTCAGCGTTGCAGCGCGCGGGCAAGAGCGACCAGGCCAAGCATGAGATTGCCGCCATGCTGGCGTGGGAAACGCAGCTGCCGGTGAAGAACGATTGGACGCACGTCTACGTGTTGCGTGCCCAGGCGGCGCAAGCATGGATCGATGGCGCGCACGATCACGCGCTTGCGCAGTTCAAGCAGGCGATGGAACTGGCGGACAAGCTCGGCGTGCCGGAAGTGATCGTCAGCGCCGGCAAATCCTATGCGCTGGCGCTATTGGCAGCAGGGCAGGTGGACCAGGCAGTCGCGATCAGCGGACGGCTATCTTCCTGGAGCCAGACCGATTGGCGTGCGGCATGGGTGGAAGCGCGCGTCTACCAGGCGCTGGGGCAGAACGATTCCTGGCAGAAGTCGCACGACATCGTGCAGCAGTTGGCCGGCGACCGGCCGGTACCGACGGCATCTGCAACGTTCGAATTCTGAGCCCGTAGGCTGGGATGAAATCCCAGCATCGCCATGCGGATATAAAGCTGGGACTTCCTCCCAGCCTACGCACTGCTCCGTCAGGGGAAAAATCTCCACATTCGTCGTAACGCTTAATACAACGTCGTCCCGGCGAAAGCCGGACGCAGCGCGAAGCGCGGAGAACGTCCGAATGGACGGCCCCGAAAGGGGTGAGCTGAGCGAAATCACCCAGCGACTTGCATTTCGCCCAAGACACTGGGCCCCGGCTTTCGCCGGGGTGACGAATCGTGCCGTTGAATAGGCTGGCAAAGATGCTGGTTCCCGATTTCTCGGACAGCAGTGCGTTTTCGCGGAAGTGCTTTACAACAGCGAAGCTGGTCAATGACGGCCATACACGGACCGGGATGTCATCCCGGCATGCGTATCTACGAGCGGCACATCACAGGCAAAAAAAGAGGCGCGGCAGTGAGAAGCGGAGTATCACTGCCAGCGCCATCAGTCTGGGAAGACTGTTAAGGGTGGATGTCCCATGAATATAGAGCGGCCACCCAGGCGCCAGGCATTTCCCGACAGGCCAAAAGCCTGTCATATCGGGACGATATTTTTTTCGACATCAAGACGCGGCTGCGTGCTGTTCTTCCAGCATGGTGATCTTGCGCAGGCTGCTTGCCGCTTCCAGCGCCACGCGCCGTGGCCAGCTGTCCTCGATATGTTCGGCGACCAGGCATGGATCGCCGGCGCAGCATTGGGGACAGGAAAGGTTGTGCAGCATCAGCTCTTCGACTACCGAGAGGGTCATGGCCGTTTCCCCTTGTGTGGCGTGCGAAGCCTCGCCGTTGCGCGAGGTCCTGAACGCGTATCGGCCGCACGTCGAGCGACTTGAATACCGGATCACATATTCGTCGTCAGCAGGTAGGTGCAGACGCGCACAGGCACGACCTATGCATGAATCCTCGCATCCACTGACGTTGATGCGCAGGTACACGCCCATGACAACGAAGCGCTTGGAAGTACTGGCTCGTGAAGGCTGCTCCTTCATGTTGTGGCTGACCGCGGTGATGCTGAACATGGCATCGGTGTTGTGGCTGGGTTTTCAGGGCCTGCAATGGCTGCACGACGGGCACTGGACCCGGCAGCCGCCGGTGATGGCCTGGATTCATGGCGTGTGTCCCGGCGCATGCGATTTCGTGACCAATCCGCATTCCTGGTATGGCGCCGCCAAGCTGGTTCGTTTCCTGTCCGACGTGCCTTCCGGTCTCGCGCTGGCGCTGATCGGCATCGCGCTCGGTGTACTCAGCGTGTCAGTTTCTGACCGCCGGCCGCTAGCGCCCAGCGTCACCAAGGTGCGCATCGGGGCGCTCTGACTGCCGCCAGGTTCGGCCGGGTTACACTTGCCGCCTTACGAGCAACCGGCAAGGCACGCATGAGTTCCGATCAGCAGTTGGGCGAATACCGCGGCATCAAGTTCATGCACGAAAACAACGACGGCACCCGCGGCGGCATCATTTATTTCCCGGAAGATCCGCAGCAGCACACCGCCGCCGACGGCGCGCAATGGGAAGCGCAAGCGCGCAGCCTGATCGATCATTACTTCCGTGAAATCGACGTGGAGCCCGACGACGATTCGGAAGCCTGAGCGCGGTGCAACACGTTGCACATAGGTTGGGGTGAGGCGTCGCCGAACCCCAACATGTCACCTAATCGCCGGGGATGTTGGGGTTCGCATTCGCTCGCCCCAACCTCCGCATCGTTGATGGTGTGGGCACCAGGCATGACTGATGGCACGGTCATGGGATTTGGCAAATTTCCCGTAGCATCGTGCACCTCTCTGCGACGACAATGGTCCGACAATTGACCTGGCTTGCGCTTGTTCGGTGGGGAGCGCCCAAGCCATCTTGGTTCTTGCGATCAGAGGCAGCAGCTCATGGCGAAGCATTCTTTGGTGTCGTCGGCAGCATTTCGCGCAGTACCTTTGGTTCTTGCCGGTTGCCTGGTTCTGGCAACGGCATACGCCGCCGACAATTTCCACGACGCGCCGGCTGCTGCATCGTCCGTACCCAATCCGTATCACGGCCAGGCCGCTGCCGCGCATGCAGGCGGGCAGTTGTATGGCACGTATTGCGCCAGTTGCCACGGTGGCACGGGGCAGGGCAGCGGCAATATTCCTGCGTTGCGGCAAGGTCCCGCGCAACAGACGACGGAAGGCGCGCTGTTCTGGTTTATCACCAAGGGTTCGCCGGCTAACGGCATGCCTTCGTGGGCCAGCCTTTCCGAACAGCAGCGTTGGCAGGTCGTGACGTACGTGAAAACGCTGCCGGACGTGACCACCGCGGCGACGGAACCGGCCGTTCAATCGCCGATCAACACACCACCGCCCACGCCACCGTTTACCGACTTCCGTTACGAAGCCCCCGGCCGCTTGCGCAAGATTGCGGTGAACGATCTGCCAGCGCCGTATGCCACCCATTCCGCCGGCAACGGTCCGGAAGTAGTGGCGCGTCCCGATGGCGTCCTGCCGAAGGCACCGGCTGGTTTCAAAGTGAATCTGTTTGCCGAAGGCCTGCATACGCCGCGCGTGATTCGCCAAGCGCCGAACGGCGACATGTTCCTGGCCGAAAGCGGCAACGGACAGATCCGCATTTATCGCGGCATCACCGCGGATGGAAAGCCCGCGCAAACGGCGGTTTTCGCCACCGGCCTCAAGCGGCCGTACGGCATTGCGTTTTATCCGGTGGGGCCGAATCCGCAGTGGGTATACGTCGGCAACACCGACGAGGTAATTCGTTTTCCGTATCGCAATGGCGATTTGAAAGCGCGCGGGCCGGCCGAGCACATCGCCGATCTGCCGAGCGGCGGTCATTGGACGCGCGACATCGCTTTTTCGCTCGACAACAAGACGCTGTTCGTGGCGGTGGGTTCGGCATCCAACGTCGATGATCCCGACACCACCCCGGCGGAGCATGAGCGCGCGAATATCCTGGCATTCAATCCCGATGGCTCCCACAAACGCGTCTATGCCTCGGGCATTCGCAATCCGTCCGGCATCGCGATCGATCCGAAGAACGGACAACTGTGGACCACCGTCAACGAACGCGACGGCCTGGGTGACAATCTGGTGCCCGATTACATCACCTCCGTACGCGAAGGCGGCTTCTACGGCTGGCCGTGGTGGTACATGGGCGGCCATCAGGATCCGCGCCATGAAGGCAAGCATCCGGAGTTGAAAGACACGGTGATCACTCCCGACGTGCTGCTGCAGCCGCATAACGCTGCGCTGCAGATCACCTTCTACGAAGCCACGCGTTTCCCTGCCGAATACCAGGGCGATCTGTTCGGCGCCGAGCACGGTTCGTGGAACAAGGCCACGCGCGTGGGTTATGAAGTGATCCGCATTCCGCGTCATCACACCGGCAAGGCGAGCGGCGAATACGAGGATTTCCTCACCGGCTTCGTGTTGCCGGATGGGCGCGTGTGGGGACGTCCCGTGAGTCTTGCCACGGCGCCGGATGGTTCGCTGCTGGTGACGGATGATGGATCGGATTCGATCTGGCGGGTGGAATACGTCGGCAAGTAGGCTGGGATGCAATCCCAGCTCGCTGGTAAGTTCCGGATGCCACGCCGCTTGCCATGATGCACTCCCTCCCCTGCGAAAGTAGGGGAGGGAACTGTTTTTCGCGACGATCGACAGCACGTAGGCTGGGATGAAATCCCAGCTTCACTCAGGGGTTTTGGGTGCCGGGATTGCATCCCAGCCTACGAGAGTCTTCTGCGTGTGGCAGAAGGCTCAGGTCTTGGCGCACGCATCACCAAACGTATCAGCGTAAGATCCTTTCCAAAGCCGCCACGCACGACGGCGACGCGTTGAACATGCCGGCCGAGGGCCCATGCCATGTCACGGAAAGGGTGGATCGTGTGGGGAGCCATTCTTGGCGCTGCGTTGGCGCTGGCATGGACGCGCACAGCCAAGGAAGCGCCGGCCGCAGACAGCTTCGTCGCACGCATTGAATTGAACGGCCCGATCGGCCCGGCTGCTGCCGAATACGTCAACACCACCATCCAGCGCGCAACGAACGACGGCGCCAAGGCGATCGTGCTGCAAATGGATACGCCAGGTGGTTTGCTGGAATCCATGCACGACATCATCAACGGTATTCTGGCGGCGAAGATTCCGGTGCTCGGCTACGTCGCGCCAGGCGGTGCGCGTGCCGCCTCGGCCGGTACCTACATTCTTTACGCATGCCCGATCGCAGCGATGGCGCCTGCCACGCATCTCGGCGCGGCCACGCCGGTGGACCTGGGTGGCAGCTCGCCGATGCCGCCGCCGCTTAACAACAACGCACCGTCAGCGAGCAAGTCGAGCGACAAGGCCGGCAACAACGCAGGCGACGCCGAGAGTCACAAGATGCTCAACGACGCGATTGCCGATATCCGCGCCCTCGCGCAAATGCACGGGCGCAATGCCGCGTGGGCGGAGCAGGCCGTGCGCGGTGCGGCCACGCTTACTGCCAACGAAGCGGTTGCGCAACACGTGGCCGACTTCATCGCGCCCGATACCGATGCGTTGCTTGCACAGGCAGATGGCCGCGCGGTACGTGTGGATGGCGGCATCGTCACGCTCGCTTTGCGCGGCCTGCCGGTGCGCGACTACTTGCCGAATTGGCGCGCGCGTTTTCTCGGCATCATCACGCATCCCACCATCGCCTACATCTTGCTGCTGGCCGGCATCTACGGATTGATTCTGGAAGCGTTCCATCCCGGTTCGTTCTATCCGGGCGTGACCGGCGGCATCTGCCTGCTGATTGGCCTGTATGCGTTGCAACTGCTGCCGGTGAACTATGCGGGATTGGCGCTGATGGCACTCGGCGTGGCCTTGTTACTGGCGGAAGTGTTCATACCCACGGCGGGCGTGCTGGGCATCGGTGGCGTGATCGCGTTCGTGCTTGGTTCGATCATGTTGTTTCGCTCCGGCGTACCGGGTTACGCGGTGAATCTGGGTGTGATCGCCGGCATCGCCTGCTGCGCGATGGCGATCCTGGCGATGCTGCTGCGCCTGGTGATGCGCGCACGCCGCGCACGCGCCTTCAATGGCGAAGCGCAGATGCTGCAGAACACGGGCGAATTGCTGCAGGCGGTCGCCGCAGGTGGCGAAAGCTGGGCGCGTATCGGCGGCGAACGTTGGCGCGTGCATAGCGACGTGCCGCTTCCAGCTGGCGCACGGGTGCGGGTGATCGGTCGTCAGGGCTTGCTGCTGCAAGTGGCTGCATCGGGGTTGGGCAAAGGAGAATCTTCATGATCGGTTTTGTGGGCGTCATCGTGATTTTCGTGATTGCGCTGCTGTCGTCGTCGATCAAGGTGTTGCCGGAATACCAGCGGGGCGTGGTGCTGACGCTGGGCCGTTACACCGGCACCAAGGGGCCGGGCCTGGTGGTGCTGGTGCCGCTGGTGCAGCGGATGATGCGCGTGGATCTGCGCGTGACGGTGATGGACGTACCGCCGCAGGATGTGATTTCGCGCGACAACGTTTCCGTGCGCGTGAACGCGGTGGTGTACTTCCGTGTGGTGGAGCCGGACAAATCGGTGCTGAAAGTGGAGAGCTTCTACCAGGCCACCAGCCAGTTGTCGCAGACGCGGTTGCGTTCGGTGCTGGGCCAGCACGATCTGGATGACATTCTTTCGCAGCGCGATTCGATCAACCACAGCTTGCAGCAGATTCTTGACGAAGCGACCGATCCGTGGGGCATCAAGATCACCAACGTCGAGATCAAGGACGTGGACATCAACGACACCATGGTGCGCGCGATCGCCCGCCAGGCCGAGGCCGAACGCGAACGCCGCGCCAAGGTGATCCACGCCGACGGCGAATTGCAGGCGGCCGAAAAACTGCGCGATGCCGCGAGCATGCTGGCGCAACAGCCGCAGGCATTGCAGCTGCGCTATCTGCAGACGCTGGCGAGCATGTCCAGCAGCGGGCAATCCAGCACCATCGTGTTTCCGCTGCCGCTGGATTTGTTGAAGCCGTTGCTGGACAAGGGTTCGTAGTCGCGTAGGCCGGGATGAAATCGTAGGCTGGGGTGCGAACCCCAGCATCGCCATGCATGATCATGCTGGGGTTCGCACCCCAGCCTACGCGGACATGGTTATCCCGGGGCGACGATGTATCGAGCATTTGGGCAAGCCCAGCGCCACATGACGCCTGTCAGATTCAACCAATGACGCCTGCGCCTGCCGCCACTGCGCGCTCGGGCAGATGATTCCTCCCGCACCGATGGGGTGCGGGAGGGACACGCCATGAACACCATCCACGACACGCGCAGCACGCTCGACAAATACATGCCCTGGTTGCTGGCCCTGCTGGCGGCGTTCCTTGCCGGCAAAGCGTTGAAGCGCATGTTCTGGACTGCGTTCGCGATGTACTGGGTGTTCCACGCGAGCGGCATGCATCTGTTCTGATCGACGTTTTCCAGCAAAGGATTGTGCAAGCGCTTCGCTGCGTTTATGTTCGCGGGCTTGGAACAGGAGCCGCGCGTGAAGCCCAGCACGAGACCCACCACTCTGGCCGAATGGCTGGACTACCAGCAGCACGTCCATGCACTGGGCGTGGACATGGGGTTGGATCGGGTGCGCGCCGTGTGGCAACGCATGGGCGCACCGGTGATCGCGCGGCGGGTGATCACCGTCGGCGGCACCAACGGCAAAGGCTCCACGGCGGCGTTTCTGGAAGCCATGCTCGCCGCGGCGGGCCAGCGCGTGGGCTGCTACACCTCGCCGCATCTTTTGCGCTACAACGAACGCATTCGCCTGGCCGGCACAGATGCCACTGACGCCATGCTGATCGAAAGCTTCGACCGCATCGAGCTGGCGCGCGGCGATATCACGCTGACGTATTTCGAATTCGGCACGCTGGCCGCGCTCGATCTGTTCGCGCGCGCCGACCTGGACGTGGCGGTGCTGGAAGTGGGATTGGGCGGTCGCCTGGATGCCGTCAACATCATCGATGCGAATGCGGTGATCATCACCACCGTGGATCTGGATCACGTGGAGTGGCTGGGGCCGGACCGCGACAGCATCGGCCGCGAGAAGGCCGGCATCGCGCGCCGCGATCGTCCCGCCATCGTCGGCGAAACCGAGCCGCCGCAAGGCTTGCTGGAAGCATTGGCCAAGCAGGGCGCGTATATCGAACGGGCAGGGCACGATTTCTATGTGGAGCGCGAGGGGAACCGCTGGCGCTGGCACCACCGCGACGGCACCGTGCTGAACCTGCCGGCGCCGGAACTGGCCGCGCCTGTGCAATACGCAAACGCCGCGGCGGCCATCGCCGCCTTGCATGCGGTGCAGGCGGTCAATCCGGTGGAACTGGAACGCATCGCGGCATTGGGCATGCATTTTCCGCGTGCGCCGGCGCGCTTGCAGTCATTGGGTGGCGATCCGGCGCTGATCGTCGACGTCGGCCACAATCCGCAGGCGGCACGCGCGCTGGCGGACTGGCTCGATGTGCAGCGCGGTGGCCGCGTGCATGCCGTGTATGGCGCGTTGGCAGATAAAGATGTCGGCGGCGTGATGATGGCGCTGGGCTCGCGCATTGCGCACTGGCATCTGGCCAGCCTGGAGGAAGACACGCCGCGCGGGCTTTCCGCATCGGTGCTTGCCGGCGTGCTGCGCCAAGTGTTGCCGCGCGCGAATTTCTCGACGCATGACAATGTGCATCAGGCGCTCGCCGCCGCACGTGCCGGGGCACGGCGCGGGGAGCGCATTCTTGCGTTCGGTTCGTTCTTCGTGGCCTCGGCGGTATTGGCCGAGTCGTAGGTTGGGGTGCGAACCCCAACATCGCCATGCGTGCAAGATCGGGATGTTGGGTTCGCACCCCAACCTGCGTGTCGATCGCCATCCGTTTGTCATGTAACCGAGCACGGGCAGGTATAATCCGCCGCGTCACGCACAAGCTGGTTGTCTGGAGTCCGTCTTGAACACACGCCTGTTGGGAGCTGCCGTACTCGTTGCGTTGGCCATCCTGTTCGTGCCGATGATGTTTTCGAGCAAGCCGCCCTCGACCGCCAGCACCGATCAATCGGTCAGCCTGGCGATTCCCCCCGCGCCCGACCGCGACCTGCAGACCAAGACGATGAGCCTGTCCGGCCCGGCCGCCGCAGGCAGCAGCATGCCGCCGCCGGCCAGCACGGCGGCGAATGTGGAAGGCATGACGCCGGTGAACACGACTGCCGCCGACACGGCACCGTCCGCCCCCGCACCGCAACCGCAAACGGCCGCGCCGCAACCATCGCAGCCGGTGATTCCGGCCACGCCGCCGAAGACGGCGGCCGCGCCAAACCGTCCGGTCACGCCGGCTCCCGCGCCTGCTGCTCCCGTCATCCCGGATACCCCGCCTGCCACCGCCGCGCGCGGCATCTATGCCGTCAACCTGAGTGCCTACGGCACCACCGAGGGCGCCAATCGCCTGATACAGAAGGTGCGCGCCATGGGTTACCCGGTGCGCAGCGAACCCATCCAGCGCGCGGGCAAGACGCTGACCCTGGTCAGCGCCGGCCCGTTCGAAACCCGTGCGCAGGCCGAGGCCGCCCGCCTCAAGATCACCCAGACGATTCCCAGCGTGCCGGCCCGCCTGGAAAGCGGCGCCACTACCCCGCAGGGCGATGTGCCGGCGCCGCCCGCCGGTGCGCCGGTTCGCGCCGGCGCCTGGGCGGTGCAGGTAGCGGCCATGGGCAGCCAGGCCGATGCGCTGGCGCTGCGCGACAAGTTGCGCGCCAACGGTTTCGACGGTTTCGTCGATAGCGTGAACGCCGGTGGCCGTCAGCTGTGGCGCGTGCGCGCCGGTCCACAGACCCAGCGGAGCGATGCGATAGCCCTGCGTGACCAGATCAAGGCCAAGCTGGGCCTCGACGGCAACGTGGTCAGCGCCAACTAAACTACGCCCCCACGACGCCCCTGGCCGGAAGCGACTTATTACATGAACGCGGTTGACCTCATCATCATCGCGGTATTGGTGTTGTCGGTCCTTGTAGGTCTGTGGCGCGGCCTCATATCCGAGGTGCTGGCGCTGGCGACGTGGATCGCGGCGTTCTGGGTGGCATGGACGTACGGCCCCGCGGTATCGGCGCACTTCGAGCATTCGGTCCAGACGCCGATTTTGCGGGTACTGATTGGTTATGGTTTGTGCTTCATCGCCGTGCTGATACTTGGCGCCCTGGTGCGGTTCGCCATTCGAGCGTTGGTGGACAGCACGGGTTTGGGCGGCACGGATCGCCTGCTCGGGATGATTTTTGGCTTTGCGCGCGGCGTGCTGCTGGTGACGCTGATCGTGTTCCTGGTCAACCAGACCGGTTTCGCGCGCGAGCCGATGTGGCAGCAATCGACCCTGCTGCCGCAGTTCAACAGCTTGGCGACGTGGCTGGAAAGCGAAATGCCGCCCAACGTACGCCAGCACCTGCGCCCGGAAAATTTCCCGGCGCACCTGCCTAGGAGCCTGGCGGGCTTTGGTGGTCGAGGCGAAAATCTGGCTGCGCGAGGACAGATTTTCGGTCATTCGCCGGCCCATAGTGGTTCTATGGGTCAAGAATGGACGGAAATATGGACCGCGTAGCCAGATTTGCAGCCCGGCCAACCAAAGCCCGACAGGCTCCTGAGGTGTTGCCGAAGGGATTCCCGGCGCACAGTTCCACTTCGCCGGCTGCCGCTTCGAGCGCGGCCGGCACCACGCATCACACTAACGGGTAGCAACACCATGTGCGGAATCATCGGCATAGTCGGTACCACTGAAGTGGCATCGGCGCTTTATGACGGCCTCACCGTCCTGCAACACCGCGGACAGGACGCCGCCGGCATCGCCACCGTGGACGGTGCGCGCCTCAGACTGCACAAGGACAACGGGTTGGTGCGCGACGTGTTCAACCAGTCCGCCATGAACCGCCTGCGCGGACGCGTGGGCATCGGGCATTGCCGCTATCCCACGGCCGGTTCCGAAGGCGCCACCGAAGCGCAGCCGCTGTACGTGAATTCGCCGTATGGCATTGCCATCGTGCACAACGGCAACCTGGTGAATACCGAAACGCTGCGGCGCGAGATGTTCGAGGACGATCGCCGCCACATCAATACCGATTCCGATTCGGAAGTGCTGCTCAACGTGCTGGCGCACGAGCTGCAGATCCAGGATCGCATGGCGTTGACGCCGGACCACATCTTCAAGGCCGTGGCCGGCGTGCATGCGCGCGCACGCGGCGGCTATGCGTGTCTGGCGCTGTTGCTGGGCTACGGCCTGCTGGCGTTTCGCGATCCGAACGGCATTCGCCCGCTGGTGCTGGGCGAACGCATCACCGCGGAAGGCCGTGAGTACGCACTCGCTTCCGAATCGGTGGCGCTGGACATTCTCGGCTTCAAGCGCCTGCGCGACGTGGCGCCAGGCGAGGCGGTGTTCATCACCAACGACGGCCAGCTGCATACCCGCTTGTGTGCGGAAGGCGCGGTGCATGCGCCGTGCATTTTCGAGTACGTGTACCTGGCGCGTCCCGATTCGATGATCGAAAACGTCTCCGTATACAAGGCGCGCCTGCGCATGGGCCAGAAGCTGGCGGAGAAAATCCTGCGCGAGCGGCCCGATCACGGCATCGACGCCGTGATCCCGATTCCCGACACCGCGCGCACTGCTGCCAGTTCGCTCGCCGAAATGCTCGGCGTGCCGTTCCGCGAAGGCTTTGTCAAAAACCGCTACATCGGCCGCACCTTCATCATGCCGGGGCAGGGCGAGCGCGTGAAATCCGTGCGCCGCAAGCTCAACCCGGTGGAGCTGGAATTCCGCAAGAAGAACGTGCTGCTGGTGGACGACTCCATCGTGCGCGGTACCACCTCGCGCCAGATCATCCAGATGGCACGCGATGCCGGTGCCAAGAACGTGTACTTCGCGTCCGCCGCGCCGCCGGTGCGCTATCCGAATGTGTATGGCATCGACATGCCTGCCGCTTCCGAACTGGTTGCCGCAGGGCATAGCGAGAAAGAAGTGGAGAAGATGCTCGGTGCCGATTGGCTGATCTATCAGGATCTGAAAGACCTGATCTGGGCGGTGCAGGACGGCAACGAAAGCATCAAGCATTTCGATACGTCGTGCTTCTCGGGAGAGTACATCACCGGTCTTGATCAGCATTATCTGGAGCAGATCGAGATGCTGCGCTCGGATGATGCAAAAGCGGCCCGCCGCAGCGCGTAGGTTGGGGTGCGAACCCCAACATCGTGATCTATGCATGCATGGCTATGTTGGGGGTCGCATCCCAACCTACGGAAACGATGAGCGATCTGCACACCGCCGCCAAGCGCTGCCTGGACGCCACCGACCCGGCCGAGAAGCTGCGCCTCACGCATGCAACATGGGACGCCTTGCAAGCGGGCTTGCTGCATCCCGATGCAAACTCGCCCGCGCCTGATCCCATCGGCGCGCCGGGTCGTCCGGCACTGCCGCGGCTCGTCCCGCAACGCCAAGTCCCTCATCGCGGCCTGGGCACCCCCGAAGGCCGCGCCGCACTCGTGCACGCCGTCTCGCACATTGAATTCAACGCCATCAATCTCGCCTGGGACGCGGTCTATCGCTTCCGCAACATGCCGCCGGATTACTACCGCGACTGGGCCAGCTGCGCCAACGACGAAGCACGCCACTTCGCCATGCTCTGCCAACGCCTTGCCGAACTCGGTCACGCCTACGGCGATTTCGATGCACACAATGGCCTATGGGAAATGGCCGAGAAAACCGCGCATCACGACACCGCGCGCATGGCACTTGTACCGCGCGTGCTGGAAGCGCGCGGCCTTGACGTCACGCCCGGCATGATCGAGCGCCTGCGTGGCGTTGGCGATGAAAGCACCATCGCGATATTGGAAGTGATTCTGCGCGAAGAGGTCGCCCACGTTGCCGCCGGCACGCGCTGGTTCAGATGGTGTTGCGAGCGTGATGGCGTCGATCCACGCGAGACGTTTCTCGATTTCGTGCGCGATTACATGGGCCGCAATCTACGCGGCCCCTTCAATCGGCCCGCCCGCTTGCAGGCAGGTTTCGATGACGCAGAGCTGGATCAACTCACCCAGCTGGCACTCGCTTCGTAGCCCCGTAGGCTGGGATGAAATCCCAGCATGACCATGCATGGCGATGCTGGAATTTCGTCTTGGTTCGACGGTTTTCCGCCCGCAAAATGGGCTAGCCAAATGGTTTATTGACAAGTAAACATTTTTGCTTACAATGCCGGCGAGTGCCCGTTGCAAGGAAGCGCAATGAAGCAGAGCGAATTCGTGAAATGGCTGCGAGCTCAGGGCGTAGAGATAAGAAATGCAAAAAACATCTGAAGCTTTATCACCTGGGTAAGCAAACCATTCTTCCACGCCATCCGTCCGCTGAACTTAAACAGCCATTGGTGGAAGGAGTAAAAAAGGCCTTGGGCCTCAAGTAAATCGGCAATCGCGCAACAACAGACTTCAGCGGTGCCCGAATGACTACGAATGAATGTTTCCAGGAGGGTCACTATGCGTTATCCCGCCCGTTTCAAAGTTGCTCCTGAAGGTGGTTTCGTGGTGACTTTTCGTGATATCCCGGAAGCCATCACGCAAGGCGACTTCGAGGAAGAAGCCATGGAAATGGCTATCGATGCGCTCGTGACCGCGATGGATTTTTATTTTGAAGATCATCGGCCCGTGCCTCTACCGTCTACGCCGCGCAGGGGAGAGCGTCTGGTGGAGTTGATGCCAAGCGTTGCCGCCAAGGTATTGCTGCTCAACGAAATGCTGGCTCAACATGTCAGCAATGCTCAGCTGGCCAATCGCATTGGTCTTACTCGACAAGAAATCAACCGTGTTACCGACCTGCGACACAGCACCAAAATCGACACGATTGCCAAAGCGCTGAATTCACTCGGCAAGCATTTGCGTCTGGAAGTCGCTTGATCAGTGTCGGTACCCAACTTCAATACACATAGTTGATCGCCACCGCCGGCGTCACACTCCCCGTACTGTTGTGCCCGCCAAAAATCACCCGCGTCCCCAACAACACCCCAATCCGCGGCGACCAGTTGTACTCAATCGCCGGCGCCACGCCAAACGATGTACTCGGGCCTGAATTCAAGTGCACGTCCTGCGGATAAAGCACGCCATTCGGATCCACCATGTCCACACCCGCCAAACGCGTGTTGTCGCTATGGCTATAGGTCAAATCCATCGCCAGCACCCACCGCTGTGTGAGGCTGTATTCAAAGGCGAGATCGGCAAAGAAACCGTTGCCGGGTTTTACGCGCCCGCTAAAACCTTCATCCGTGCCATACACACTCACACCTTTCACCGATGCACTGCGCGAAAACGAGCGCGACACATTGAAGCGCGTACGCAGAATGCGTCCATTCGGCAACCAGAAATACATCTGCGAATTGAGCCACAGCGTCGTCGTGTAAGTGCCGCTACCCATGCCATTGGCAGGCCGGCTGCCAAGCTGGTCGTATTTGCCGGTTGGCAGGGTTTCCTGCAGCAGGAGCGCGGTGGTCGGTATCCAGCTGCCTTGTTGGAATTCCGTCAGCCGGTACTGCGCTTGCAGTGTCCAATCGCCGATGTTGACGCTTGAGCTGTTCGGTCCGTTGCTGACCTTGTTGTAGCTGACCACAGGAATCATGCCGACCGAAAGCCGGTCCATCAAGCCGTAAAGGATGTACGAGTTCGAGCCGAACGTATCGGTGTGCGGGCGCCGGACGTCATAAAGATAAGGCTCGAACAGAAAATGCCCCGGCGGCAATGTTTCTGCGGAGTTCGCCAACATCGGGCCGGTCCACCAGGCATCGCTCATCGCCTCCTGCGCAAAACCGCGCAGCGGCGCGATACCACCGAGCATGCAGAGCAAAAGGGCGGTGCGTAGCCTTGTTCTCATGATTGGCCTTGGGTCGGAAGACCGACAAGCTTCGGCTGGCGGTGCTGCTTTCGCCATCCGGAACATGCGCGTTGGGTGGGGGAATAGGCAAAAAGTACGTCCGCCAGTGGTTCGCGAAAATAGCCACTTCGGTATGATTCCCGGCAACCACTTCAGGCTACTCGCATGAAACGGCTCTCCAAAGGGTTCCTGCCCCCCATCGCGCTGGATACCGCCGGCGGCGTGCCGATGTACGACCAGCTTTCGGAGTGGTTTCGGCGCGCCATCCTCGATGGACAGCTGCGGCCGGGGCAGCGCGTCCCTTCCACGCGCGGCCTGGCAAAAGAACTCAACATTTCCCGCGTGCCCGTGCTCAGCGCTTATGAGCAGTTGTTCGCAGAGGGTTATCTGGAAACCTTCGTCGGCGCCGGCACCTGCGTGGCGCATTCCATACCCACCGACACCAAGCCGATCAACCCGGCACAACGTGCGTCGCAACGTCCTACACAAAACGTGCCGCGCAACATCGCCCAGCGCGTGGAAAGCCTGCGCACGCCACCGCAAACCTGGGCCGATAATCAAGGCGCCTTTCGCGTCGGCTTGCCCGCGATCGATCAATTCCCCAACGCGGCCTGGGCCAAGCTCGTCAATCGTCACGCGCGGCAGGCGCCCATCGACCACATGGTCTACGCCGGCCCGATGGGCTACCCGCCACTGCGCGAAGCCATCGCCGAATACCTCGCCACCGTACGCGCCGTACGCTGCGATGCATCGCAAATCATCATCACCACCGGCTCGCAACACGGTCTGCAGCTTTGCGCCCACACCTTGCTGGAAGCGAAAGACCACGTGTGGATGGAAGACCCCGGCTACCCCGGCGCGCGCCAGGCGTTGCGCACCGTCGGCGCGCACATCGTGCCGGTGCCTGTCGACGATGAAGGCCTGGATGTGGATCAAGCCATCACGCTGAGCCGCAACGCACGTGCGGCCTATATCTCGCCATCGCATCAGTTTCCGCTCGGGGTGACCATGAGCGCCACGCGCCGCATGCAATTGCTCAACTGGGCCGCGCGCACCGGTGCATGGATCATCGAAGACGACTACGACAGCGAATACCGCTTCGGCGGCCGACCACTCGCCTCGCTGCAAGGCATGGATACCGACGACCGTGTGATCTACGTAGGCACCTTCAGCAAAGTGATGTTCCCCGCACTGCGCGTGGGCTACATCGTGGTGCCCAAAGACCTCATCAGCGCCTTCGCCGCCGTCCGTGACGCCTTCGATACGTTCTCATCCACGCTCTATCAAGCCGCACTCACCGACTTCATCCGCGATGGCCAATTCGCCCGGCACATCCGCCGCATGCGTGCGCTTTATCTGGAACGCCACATGGCCTTGCTCGAAGCCATCGACCAGCATATGGGCGGCAAACTGGAAGTGATCGGCACCCACGCAGGCATGCAACTGACCGCACTGTTACCGCGCGGCGTCGATGACGTGGCGCTATCCATCAAGACTGCCAAGCTGGGCGTCTCTACGCGGCCGCTATCTATCTGCTACGCCAAGCCGCCGAAGCGGGGCGGGGTGATATTGGGTTATTCGGGGACGAGCGTGCAGGAGATTCGAGAGGGGGTGCGCAAGCTGCGGTCTTGTATCTAGGGAGTAAACACGGTAAAGACAGTCGTCCAATTTGGACAGGAAAAACAGGGGAAGGGAAATGATGCGCAAGTTAATGGCTGCCGTCGTGCTGACGGCGGTGCTACTTATGACTGGCTGCGCCAGTGTGCCGATGGCAGGTAAGAATGCAGATGCAAAGGCGAAGCAGTTTGGTCCTTCGCAAGGTGGGACGGCGAATCTGTATATCTATCGGAACGAGATTATCGGGTCGGCGATCAAGATGCCGGTGCTCATTGATGGCGTGGAGGCAGGCGATACCGTCGCCAAGGCGTATATCTTCAAAACGTTGCCACCGGGTAGCCACACCATTGTTTCAAAGGCTGAAAATGATTCTTCGCTCACCGTCGATATGCAGGCCGGGCAGAATTATTTTGTGTGGCAGGAAGTAAAAATGGGTGTGCTTTACGCCCGATCTAAGCTGCATTTGGTGACGGAGGCAACCGGGGAGGACGGCGTACGAGAATGTGGCCTGGTAAAAGGCGATGGATCAGCAGAGATGGCGCTGGCGGCAACAGCAAACGCTAAACTGGCATCGACAACTCCAACATCGACGACGCCTACGGCTGAAGCCGCGCCAACAGAGCCCAATCCATCACCGCAGCTCGCAGTAGCGCCTAATCAGGTTCAGTCCTCGACGCCTGTTGCTACTGCGCCGATAGCTGCAGCTGTTACCTCAACGCCTGAACCCGTAGCCAAAATCAAATCGGCGGCGCAGGATTTGCCTTCTCAGACTGCCGCGGTTGCGCCGGTTCAATCTATGTCCGTTGCGGCCATAACCCCGCAGGATTCTGCTGCCATAGCTGCTATCGAACCTCTCGCACAGTCCGTTGCAACAGGATTGGGTTGCGGCGCAGTTCAAGCCAACGGCGCTACGACATTTATTGCGCCTTGCGGTACTTACGGCGTGCTGATCGACTGCGATAGTGGGCAGTGTCGTCCCATACATACCGTTCACGTCAAAAGCGACGAATAAACTTTGCTGTCTATAAAGGACGCCGCATCAATTTTCAGTTGATGTGGCGCCAAGGTGGTTTGGTTAACGAAGTCGACTCGAAGCAGACTTGCATACGGCACTTCGCCAAATAAAAAAAGCCGGCCACCAAGGCCGGCTTTTTTTGAAATTTTGGTCGGGGTGACATGATTCGAACATGCGACTTCTACGTCCCGAACGTAGCGCTCTACCAGGCTGAGCTACACCCCGCGGGAGCCGCGTATCTTAACGGTCCTAAGTGACCTTGGCAACAGGCGTGGATAGGCGCCGGTGGTGGAATTTCCGCGTGTGGTTGGGGGCGGGGTGGAAAGGGGTATCTGTTAAAGTAATGGGCTGCCGTTGCCCGGCGCTTTCCACTGTCAATGAGGATTCCATGGCGCTTACCCAGGCCCGCACCATGCCCGGCGTGCTCGAGCTGTTGCCGCTCGACCAGATTGCTTTCCAGCGCATGCTCGACGTGATCCGTCGCAACTACGAGCGCTTTGGCTTCCTGCCGGTGGAGACGCCGGTGATCGAGTATTCGGATGTGCTGCTGACCAAGACCGGCGGGGAGACTGAGCGGCAGGTGTATTTCGTGCAGTCGACCGGCGCGCTGGAGCAGGGCGAGAAGCCTGAGCTGGCCTTGCGCTTCGACCTGACCGTACCGCTCGCCCGCTACGTGGCGGAGCATGAGCACGATCTCAACTTTCCCTTCCGCCGCTACCAGATGCAGCGTGTGTATCGCGGCGAGCGGGCGCAGCGCGGGCGGTTCCGCGAGTTCTATCAGTGCGACGTCGACGTGATCGGCAAGGACAGCCTGTCGGTTCGCTATGACGCCGAAGTGCCGGCGGTGATCTACAGCGTGTTCCGCGAGCTGAACATCGGTGCGTTTACCATCCAGCTGAACAACCGCAAGTTGATGCGCGGTTTCTTCGAAAGCCTGGGCGTGACCGATCCGGAACGGCAGACGCTGGTGCTGCGCGAGGTGGACAAGCTGGACAAGCGTGGCGCCGATTATGTGCGCGACACCTTGACCGGCGAGGCATTCGGCCTCAGTGCGGCGGTGGCGCAGAAGGTGCTGGATTTCGTGCAGGTGCGTTCTACCTCGTTGCAGGATGCGTTCGACAAGCTCGATGCGCTGGGCGCCGGTCCCGAGGCGATGGAGCAGGGGCGTGCCGAACTGAAAGAAGTGCTGGGCCTGATTCGCGATTTCGGCGTGCCGGAAACGCACTACGCGCTGAATCTGTCGATCGCGCGCGGCCTGGATTACTACACGGGCACGGTTTACGAGACCACGCTCAACGATCACCCGCAGATCGGCTCGATCTGTTCGGGTGGCCGCTACGAGAACCTGGCTGGCCAATACACCAAGTCGCACTTGCCGGGTGTGGGCATTTCCATCGGCCTGACGCGTCTTTATTGGCAGTTGCGCGATGCCGGCCTGATCAACACGGCGCGCAGCACGGTGGATGTGCTGGTGACGCAGATGGATGCCGCGCAACTGCCGGCGTATCTGGCGCTGGCGAGCGAACTGCGCACGGCGGGTATCGCCACCGAGGTGGTGCTGGAAGGCGGCAAGCTGGGCAAGCAATTCAAGTATGCGGACCGCGCCGGTATTCGCTTTGTAATCGTGCTGGGTGAAGACGAACTGGCGAAGGGCGTGGTGACGGTGAAGGATCTGCGCCGCGAGGATCAGTTTGAGGTGTCGCGCGCGGAACTGGTGAAGACGCTGCGGGTAGAGCTGGAGCAGGCGGCGGTGATGGGTTGACGGCCGGTTGCGCCAGCTGCGTAGGCTGGGGTGCGAACCCTAGGAGCCTGTCGGACTTTGGTGGTCGCGGCGAAAATTCGCCTGCGCGAGGATCAAAGGTCGACGGATCGCCGCCCTGTGCTGGTTGTACAGGGCAAGATTCGGCGGCCTTTGAGACCGCGTCAGGCGGATTTGCAGCCCGGCCAACCAGAGTCCGACAGGCTCCTAGCATCGTCATGTGCGCACATCGCCATGTTGGGGTTCGCACCCCAACCTACGCCATGTCGCCGATAACAACATCGACAACACGTTGGAGCCTTTGTGAACCAAACCATTCTCCTCGACGGTAACAGCCTCAGCCGCCAGCAACTCGTCGCGGTGGCGCGTCATGGTTACGGTGTAAGACTGGATGCCGAACAACTCGCGCGCGTGCGCCGCACCGCGGATTTCCTGGCGGAGAAGGTGAGTTGCGGCGAGCCCATTTATGGCGTTACCACCGGGTTCGGCAGCAATGCAGACAAGTTGCTGGGTGCGTATCGTTTGCGCGATGAATTGCCCGGCGGCAATCCGCACAAGCCAGAAGGCACGCTGCTGGAGGAGTTGCAGCACAACCTCATCACGACGCATGCAGTGTGCGTGGGCAAGCCGTTTTCGGCCGAGGTGGTGCGTGCGTTGCTGGTGATCCGCATCAATACGCTGATGCGCGGCCATTCCGGCATTCGTGTCGAGACGCTGGAAGCACTGACGGAATTGCTTAACCACGACGTTATTCCAGTGGTGCCGGAGAAAGGCTCCGTCGGTGCGAGTGGTGATCTGGCGCCGCTTTCGCATCTGGCGATCGTGCTGCTCGGCGGCGGCGAAGCGTTCTACAAGGGCGAGCGTTTGCTTGGTGCGGAAGCATTGCAACACGCGGGCTTGAAGCCGATCCGTCTTTCCTTCAAGGAAGGTCTGGCGCTCAACAACGGCACGGCGCAGATGCTGGCCACCGCCGCGTTGGCGCTGGATACGCTGGAGTATTTGCTCAACGTGGCCGATCTCGCCGCGTCGATGACGTTGGATGCTTTCGCTGGCCGCAGCGGCGCCTTGCACCCGGAAGTGCATGCGCTGCGTCCGCATCCGGGGCAGGTGCATTCGGCCGATCACGTGCGCGGTTTGCTCACCGGTTCCACCCTCGTCGATATTCCGTATCACCTCGTGCCGCGCTTCCGTCCGTGGAGTGCCGAAGCGTGGAGCACGCCAGAAGACCAGGCGCTGAGTTTCGACATCGGCTGGGACTGGGTGCCGGCCAACCAGCGTCATGGTCGCGAGGCGTTTTATAGCCGCTTCCTGCCGTTCAAGGGCGGCAAGAAACATCAGCCGCAGGATGCCTACTGTCTGCGCTGCATGCCGCAAGTGCACGGCGCGGTGCGTGATGCCTGGGCGCAGGCGTGCCGCGTCATCGATATCGAATTGAATGCGGTCACCGACAACCCCCTGATCTTCCCCGACAATACCGATGCCCAGCACATCGAAGAGCAGGTGATTTCGGCGGGCCATTTCCACGGCATGCCGCTGGCGTTGGCGATGAGCTATGTGAAGGCGGCGATTCCGGTGTTGGCTTCCATTTCCGAGCGTCGCCTCAACAAACTGGTCGATCCAGCTACCAACGATGGCTTGCCAGCCTTCCTGACCGGCAACGAAGACGGCACCGATTCCGGCTTCATGATCGTGCAGTACACGGCGGCGGCGTTGGTGAACGATCTGGCGACGCGCGCGCACCCGGCCAGCGTGTATTCGGTACCGACCAGCGCCAACGCCGAGGATCACGTTTCCATGGGCGCCAACGAAGCGCGTCATGTGCTGGAGATGACCGAAGACCTGAGCCACGTGCTGGCGCTGGAGCTTTATACCGCCGCCCAGGCGCTGGACTACCGCCAGGAAATGCTCAACGCCGCACGTCGTCTTGCCGCACGTGGCGATTGGCAGGCACTGGCTTCCAAGGTGAACAACGCGCCGCGCGAAGACCATGCGCATTACGCGCAATTCGTGGAAGAAGTGAAGCAGCTCACGGCCGCGTTGGCAGAAGTGGGCGAGTTCCACGCCGGTGAAGCCGTGCGCAAGGCATATGAAACTTTGCGCGAAAAGATCAGCTTCATCCATCGCGACCGCGCGATGGATGGCGATGTCCGCACTGTCTGCGAACTGGTGCAGCAGCGCGCGTTCGCGGGCGTTTAAGGCAACACTGATTAAGTATCGCCGTCGTCACCCGCCCTGTCTGTTCGCAGGGCACAGGGCCGTCGGCGAAGGCAGACTGGTTGTCTGTCGAGACGACGGACCGAAGGCATGCGGACAGACAGGGCGGGCCCCACCTATAAATTCAAGGGGAGGGGTGATGTCTGGAAGGCCCGCAGGCTGCGCCGCGCGGCTTGGCAAGACGGCCAGTCTTCCCGGCGCCACGCGACACACCCTGCGGGCCTTCCAGGCATCATGACGACGGCGATACTTAATCAGTGTTGCCTTAAAGTCTCGCGTAGTGTGGCCGGGCTGCGCGCAGCAATTGCCGTGCGGCCCAGGCCAGCCACAGTAGAATCAGCGCGATCAGCAGCTTCTGCGTCAAGCCATGCGGAAGAGTGGGCATGAAGACCTGCAGCCACAGCGTCGCCGTGGCCAGCCACGCCAGCGATATGCCGAGATAACGGCTTGCGCGCAAACGTGGGTCGCGGCGCCAGCGGCTGGAAAGCAACAGCATGCCAAAGCTCAGCGTCAGAAACGTGCATTGCGCGGCCAGGCCGTGAATCAACGCGGCCACGCTTTCATGGCGTGTGCCTTTGAATAGTTCGGTGACGGCCACCACGGGCAGCAGCAACCCAGGTATGGCGAACAGCGCGAGCGCCAGGCCGCTGCGTAGTGGCATTGCTGTGGCGCGATAGCTGCCTATCGCAAAGAAGATCAGCGCCACGCCCATCAGGTAATACGTCGCGCGCACGTACGCACCGCCAGGGCCGGTAAGGTAGATGCTCAGCGGCACCGCGACAGGGTTGAGGTCCGTGCGCCAGAACTGCGCGGCGCCGCAGACGGCGGCAAAGGCGAGCACCGCAAAGGCCATCAGGTAAGCCGCAGGGCGTATCGATGGGGAAATCCCATGGTTCATAACGGTTCCATGTCAGGGCGCAGGCGCCTGGCACCGCATGATACGTGGCGCGAAGCGGCGTAGGCTGGGATGGCAATCCCAGC
>NZ_DATEJY010000006.1:0-3810 GCF_035277725.1 Dyella sp.
TTGACGATATGCGCCAGCGGGCGTATCGAGATCACGATCAGCGTCGTGTAGGCAGCGCTGAGCACGACAAAGATTAGGCCTAGCACCGTAAACTGCACGAACGTTGAGCCGCGCTCGGGGTGCACAAATTGCGGCAGGAACGCCAGAAAGAACAACGCGGTCTTCGGGTTCAATACTTCCGCTGGAATGGCCTGCCAGAAAGCCTTCGCTGCCGACACCGATGGTACCTTCGGCAGGGTCGGGTCCGCGGGCGGCGCACGCAAGGCTTTGATGCCCAGATAGATGAGATAACCCGCACCGATCAACTTCACCACGTTGAACGCAAGCGCGGATGTCATCAGCAAGGCAGAAAGCCCCACTGCCGCCGCCAAGGTATGCACGAAATCGCCGCTCGCGATACCTAACCCCGTCAAAATGCCGGTCTTGCGGCCACCCTGCATCGTGCGCGTCAACACCAGCAGAACCGCGGGCCCCGGGATCAAGAACAACCCCAGTACGACCGCGACGAAGGTAGCCAAGGTGGAAAGCTCGAACATCTCGCGACTCCTCCGGCGGGGAGGTCATCGTGCCACATTCTGCGCGCGTGCAGGTGTCTCCAGGCAATGCGCGCTTGAGGCCGATGCTCGGCAGGCCGGCGGCAAATGGCGCGCATGAGTCGCATGCCCGTCATGCTCCCTCCATGATCCGCTCAGCCTGCTGATCCGCCTCGGGCAAGTCAGCTATGGCAGGGGCGGATGCGCGATGCGTGACTAGAGACGAACGACAATCTTGCCAATCTGATTGCCGGCTTCCATATAGCGATGCGCTTGGACCATCTCATCGAAGTGAAAAACCCGATCGATGACAGGCCGAAGCGCTTTCGACGACAAGCCCCGCGTAATGAACTCCTTGGCCTGTTCGATCCTCTTGCTGTCCTTCGTAATCTCGAACAACTCATAACCGCGCAACATCAAGTGCCTGGAGAGAACATCCATCACCGGCACCGGAATATCGCGCGAGTCGAGCGCGCCATATTGGTAGAAAATGCCTTCAAACGACAGCGCCTGTATGAGGGAACGCGCATGGGGGCCGCCCACCGGGTCAAAGGCGATGCGCGCACCTTTTCCTTTCGTTATTTCCATAACGCGTTCAACCAGATGGGGATCGCTACCCAGCAATACGTGGGCCGCCCCCGCTTCGCGCAACGCATCGAACTTCCCGGCGCTGTTGGTCAGTGCGATGGGTGTTGCCTTGACCATGTTGGCTATCTGGATCGCCGCCAAACCCAGGCTGCTCGACGCCGCACCAAGCAATACCGCGTCGCCTTCGGCAAGACCACCCATGTTCACCAAGGCGCCATAAGCCGTGGTGAACTTCATCCACGTTGCGGCGGCCTCCTCATAGGAGACGCCGTCGGGGTTTTTGACCACAGCATGCACCGGCGCATTCACCACTTCGCCGTACATGCCGTATTCGTGGAATGAAAAGGCCGGGATCACGCTGACCTGGTCGCCGACCGCGAACTGGCTTACCCCTGACCCAACCGCCACGATGTCGCCCGATGCTTCGTAGCCTAGCTGGGCCGGAAACATCGGCTCAATCACGTATTGGCCCGTGCGATACATGATCTCCGCGCGGTTGAGGCCAAGTGCCCTGACTTTGATTTGCACCTCGTCGTGCCGGGGCGCCGGGACGGATACATCATCAAACTGCAAGACCTCTGCATCGCCCACACAATGAAAACGAACAACCTTGGACATGGATCTATTCCGTCTGGATGGATGGGGGCGCCACTGGCAATGCATCGCCCATGACCTGCATCAGCTATTTAGCAATGTTCCCGCGACGCATTGGCACGGAGAGAACAGCTTGAAGCATCACGCCAATGCAGGCGACCAAGCTTCATAGTTCATGACGAACGCCTTGCCATGGCGCTCGATTCGCGCCCCCGCAGGCAAATTGAAGTGCATGCCTGTAACAAGCAAGCCATCATGGCTCACTCGATCAAGGATCTTGCGCCGCGTAGCCGTCGCCTGATCGGGCGTGTTGTCGAAGGCAATGGTGACCTCGGGGTGTTCGACCTGGATATGGGGAAAGTGAACGATATCTCCCCACACCAACAGCGACTGCCCACCGTCAGCAATCAAGTAGCCTGTGTGTCCGGGCGTATGGCCCGGCAGTGGCACGGCCTGGATACCAGGCAGCACATCGTCGTTCGAGAACGGCACCAGCTGTGATTCATAGGCCCTGAATACATTCCTGGCCACATCGAAAAACGGTTGAAAGCCAGGGGATGCTGCGAGTCGGACAGCCTCGTTGTTCCAGAATGCCAGCTCCGCCGCATGAACGAAAAGGCGTTCGACATGGCGAAAGAGCGGCGTTGCCAAAGGTCCCGCCAAACCACCCACATGATCCGGATGGGCATGGGTCAACAAGATGGTGTCGATTTGCAAGGGGTCTATGCCGGCAGCGGCGAGCGCGACCGGCAGGCGTCCACCCCAACCATGGATGCCGCCGGCGCCGCCATCGATCAGTATCGTGCGCATATCGTCCTGGACGACGTAGACGTTGACGTTCATGCGCGCGAGGCTGGGCAGGCCACGCTTCTTAAGCAACGCTTCCGCGTGGGCACCATCGATTCCGCCCAGAAGATCGAAGCTCACATCCAGAAAACCGTCACTGAGCATGGTGACGGTGAACTTCCCGACCTTGATGCGATTGATGGCTGGGGCTTGGTAACTCGGTGTTTTCATTTTTTCTTTTATTTCGTTAGTAACGCAGATGTAGCCAGGATGGCTACGTTGCTTCAATGCCTCAACTGATTTGGCGAGCTTTGCATATCGAATGATCGGTTGAAATGGCCGCTTTTTGATATCTCATATCGTTTCCGCTTATAAATTGACCCGATCAGCATCGTGTCTAATCCAGAACATATTTGCGGAACCATGCATGAAACATCGTCGCAGCAGCGAAAGCCAGGGCCCAGCGTCTTTCGCTTTAAAATCACCAGGCACTGGCCTTCACGGAGACGACAAGACATGCAGCGACCGGACTAGCTGAAATACGGCGCCAATCAGGTAAATTGCACGCCATGGATCACTTCACCGCTATTTCCTACTTCGTCCGCGTCGCAGAAAGCGGCAGCTTTTCCGACACCGCGCGGGATCTCGGCCGCAGCCAATCCGCCGTAAGCCAACAGGTACGCATGCTGGAAGCGCATCTAGGCGTTCGCCTGATTGATCGAACAACCCGGCGCTTTGCGCTAACGGAAGCGGGTGCCCGTTATCTGTCGGATGTCAAACTGGTCCTCGAAGCACTCGAGGAAGCCGATGCGTCAGCCGCCGAGCGGGAAAATGCCATGTCCGGCAGGCTTGCCATCAGTGCACCGGTGAATTTCGGCACCCGCTTGCTCGGTGGTTTCCTGTTCGAATTCGTACAAGCCTATCCGGATGTCCGGCTCGACATTTCGCTCTCGGATCGGTTCGTGGACGTCGCGGCGGAAGGCTTCGATCTGGCGATCAGGCTGGGGGCGGTCAACGACCTCAATGTAATTGCGAGAAACATCGGAACCATCGAACGCTGCCTCGCCGCGACACCTGCCTATCTCGACAAAGTGGGGCGGCCCACTTCACCCGCGGAACTGGCGACCCTGGCTTACGTTGCGCACTCAAGCATTCGCAACGGAGAGACATTCACGCTTATCCATACGGATGGCGCCAAGCAGACGGTGACGGTCAATCCCGTGCTGCGCTCCGACAATTCGCACATGCTAAGTGAAGCGATCATGGCGGGCGTGGGGGTTGGATTGGTGCATAAGGCACTCCTGCCGCC
>NZ_DATEJY010000007.1:0-12618 GCF_035277725.1 Dyella sp.
GGTTCGTGCATGACCAACATCGGCCATTTCCGCGCGGCATCGAAACTGCTGGAAGGCAAGCGCGATATCCCGACGCGCCTGTGGGTAGCACCGCCGACCAAGATGGACCAGAAGCAGCTCACCGAAGAAGGCCATTACGGCGTGCTCGGCACGGCCGGTGCGCGCATGGAAATGCCGGGCTGCTCGCTGTGCATGGGCAACCAGGCGCAGGCACGCGAAGGCGCTACGGTGTTCTCCACCTCCACGCGCAACTTCCCGAACCGCCTGGGCAAAAACACCAATGTGTACCTGGGTTCGGCGGAGCTTGCTGCCATCTGCTCGCGCCTCGGTCGCATCCCGACGCGCGAGGAGTACCTGGCCGATATCGGCGTGATCAATGCGAATGGCGACAAGATCTACCGCTACATGAACTTCGACCAGATCGCTGACTTCAAGGAAGTGGCCGATACCGTCGACGCGTAAGCGTGTTTGGAGCATGACAAGAAGCCCGGCCAAGTGTCGGGCTTCGTCGTTTATGCTTGGCTGAAACGCATTCGAGGCGACGGGATGATTTCCAGCCACTTATCTGCCGTGTCATTCCGCGACCTGATCCTGGTGCAGGCCGTGCATCGCCATGGCAGCTTCAACAGCGCCGCGCGCGCGATGCATATCAGTGCATCCGGCCTCTCGCATCAGGTGCAGAAAGTGGAGCAGGCGCTTGGCGCGCCGTTGTTCGAGCGTGGCGGACGGCGCGTGGTGCCGACCGCGGGTGGGCAGCGTCTACTGGAGCAGATCGATGCGGTGCTGCTCGCTGCCGAACATTTACAGCAAGCCGCGCGTGCCGGCGAGACCGCTTTTGGTGGCGAACTGCGCTTGGGCGTATTGGCCACGCTCGGGCCGTATTTGTTGCCGCACCTGATCGAACCGTTTCCGCAGCATTTTCCCGGTGCGCGACTGAGTTTGTCGGAAGGCAAGCCGCGCGGTTTGCTGCGCCGGCTGCACGAGGGCGAACTCGATGCGGTGCTGGCGCCACCCGCATCGTCGTTGAGTGGCATCGTGATGTGCCCGCTGTTCTTCGAGCCTTGGGAAGTACTGTTGCGTGCCGATCATCCCTTGGCCGGCAAACGCACCGTTTCCATGGAACAACTGGATGCCAGTCAGGCGATCCTGATGGCGGAAAGTCACGCCGACGGCGAAGGTTATGTGCAGGATGTGAGCCTGGAAAGCCTGGCCGCGCTGGTGACGTTGCGCGGCGGGCATGCGCTGGTGCCTGCGCTGGCGCACGATCGTCTGGCATCGATGCCGGATATTGCGTTGGCGAAAATCAAAGGAGAGGCGCCTGGAAGGGAGATTGCGCTGTATTGGCGCGAGGCCTCGCCGTGGCATGGCGATTTGCAGGCGTTCGCAGAGCTGTTGCGCAAGCTGGCAAGACAACGGCCGGGCCTGCGCCTGATCGAAGCGTAGGTTAGGGTGCGAACCCCAACACCGTGATGCCCATGTACGCCGCCATGTTGGGGTTTGCACCCCAACCTACAGGGTTGTGCCGGTGAGCAGGCCGCGTGCCAGCATCGTGCATTGGCGACGATGCAACAGCATCTGCCACTGCCGTCCGCCAATCTGCCGCCACAACACGGCGGAACGCACTGCGGCCAGCAAGCTCGCACGCACCCGCTCCACCAGCACAGGCTGCTGCAGCCATTGCGGATTGCCAGTCACCATCACACGCGGCCTGAGCGTGGACAGCGTGCCGGCGTACAACTCGGCCAGACGGCTGAATACCTGCGGCGAATTCAAGCCGAAATGATCCACCTGGCGCTTGGTAGACACGATGCCTTGCTGTAGTTGCTCCAGCAGGTCCTTGTGGTGCGCCAGGCTGCGCTCCAGGCGCATGATGGTGACCACCATGCGCGTGATGGCCATATCGCGGCCGTTTTCGTCCAACTGGGCGATCAGCGTGCGCAGCCCCAGGCGTATGCCCGAGACGTTGCCGTACACGCCGACCACCGATGGCGCATCGATGCGGAACACGCTGGCGAGGCTGGCGTCGAGAGCCAGGTCATCGCAACGCCCTTCATTGGCCAATTGATGCGCCAGGGCGGAGGCCTGGAACAGTCCGGCCAGGGCCAGCACACGTTCCTCATTGATGGCAAACACTTCAAACACGCTGCGGTATTCCCTGTGCAGTTTCTTGAATCAAGCCGCCATAGGCAGCGTCAGTGGCGGCGATCACCGCGCCGCCCAGGCATTCGTCGCCGGCGTAGAACACCACCGACTGGCCGGGTGTCACGGCGCGCTGCGGTTCGTCGAACCGCACCTCCAGCCGGTCATTGTCTACTGACACCACGCAAGCCTGATCGTGCTGTCGGTAACGGGTCTTGGCTGTGCAGCGAAATTCCCGGGCTGGCGGCGCGCCAGCCACCCAGTTAGCTGTTTCGGCGGTGAGCCGGCGGGACTGAAGCCACTCGTTCTCGCCGCCTTGGGCCACGTAGAGCACGTTCCGGGCGACATCCTTGCCCACTACGTACCAGGGCTCGCCGCCGGCATTTTGACGCCCGCCGATACCAAGGCCGTTGCGCTGGCCGAGGGTGTAATACATCACGCCTTGGTGCTCGCCGATCAGGCGGCCGTCCGGGCTGCGCATCTCGCCGGGACGGGCAGGGATGTATTGCGTCAGAAACTGACGGAAATCGCGCTCTCCGATAAAGCAGATGCCGGTGGAGTCCTTCTTCGCGTGGGTAGGCAACGCGGCGGCGCGCGCCATCTCACGCACCTGCGATTTTTCAATCTCGCCGACCGGGAACAGCGTGGCAGCCAATTGGTCCTGCCCGAGGGCATGCAGAAAGTAGGTTTGATCCTTGCCGGCATCGACCGCCCGCAGCAGGCGGTAACGGCCGTCCGGGCGATCCACGCGTGCGTAGTGGCCGGTCGCGATCTTTTCCGCGCCCAGGGCGCGGGCCTCATCCAGGAAGGTCTTGAACTTGATTTCGCGATTACACAGCACGTCGGGATTGGGTGTACGACCGGCGCGGTATTCGGCCAGGAAGTGCTCGAACACGCCATCCCAGTATTCCCCGGCAAAATTACGCGCGTGGAAGGGGATACCCAGCCGGCCGCAGACAGCCACGGCGTCCTTGCGGTCCGCGTCGGCGGTGCAGGGGCCGTTGCGGTCGTCTTCCTCCCAGTTCTGCATGAACAGGCCTTCCACCGCATAGCCGGCCTGTTGCAGCAGCAGCGCGGCCACGGAGGAATCCACGCCGCCGGAAATGCCCAGCATCACTTTCATGACACTGCCCCACCCGGCATCAGGCTGGTCACAATCGACAGCGGCAGCCGCTGCCCGGCCAGCCACTCGTCAATGCTCATCAACACCATGGGGCTGCGCAGGCGTTCGCCCAGGGCGGCAATTTCTGCACGCGTCAGCCAAAGCGCGCGGCGGACGCCCGCGTCGAGGGGCTGCTGCGGATCGTGCGTTAATGGTTTGGCGGCAAAGGTGAAACGCACGATCACATCGCCATGTTCCGTGCTGCGCCACTGATGCACGCCAACCAGATGGGTCAAGGCCACGGTCCAGCCGGTTTCCTCACCTGTTTCGCGCACGGCGGCTTGTTGCAGGCTTTCGAAGTCGTCCAGATGGGCCGCCGGCTGGTTATAAGCGACAGAACCGTTGACATCTTCTTCAACCATCAGGTAGCGGTCGCGATCGGCCACGACGCAAGCAACGGTCACATGCGGACGCCATACGTCATGGCTGGAGTTGCCGGATATTGTCATCTGGGAGTCAAAAAAAGAGGGAAGGAGGCACTGGAAATGGCGTTATTGTGCCATTACCTCAAGCGCACCCGCCGGGTAGCAAAATCATCCCGAGGCGTATACTGCAGACGAACAGGCCCGAATCCACTTTTAGAGCATGGCGAACGAATCCGAACACGAACACGGCAGTGGCCATGGGCTCACCGTCGAAGTATCGAAACCCGAGGTGGCGCGTCCGCCTTTGTTTCAGGTATTGCTGCTGAATGACGACTTCACACCGATGGACTTCGTGGTCGAAGTGCTTCGGATGTTCTTTGGCATGGATCAGGAGAAAGCTGTACAGATCATGTTGCACGTACACACTCGCGGTAAGGGCGTGTGCGGGGTGTTCACGCGGGAGGTGGCAGAAACTAAGGTCACTCAGGTGAACGAGTATTCACGTGCCAACCAGCATCCTCTGTTATGCACGATGGAAAAGGTTTGAGGAACTGTTCAAATTTTTGTCAAGGCGGTTCGCGCGCTGCGATATTGATCAGGCCCTTTTGGCCCCCATCTTGCATCCATCGCGGTGAAGCCGCCCAACATTAGCAGTGGAGTAGGTCCGGATGTTCAGCAAGGATCTCGAAGTCACCATCGGCCAGTGCTACAAGCAGGCCCGCGAGCAACGCCACGAGTTCATGACCGTGGAACACCTGCTGCTCGCCCTCACGGAAAACCAGTCAGCGCTGGGCGCCTTGCGCGCCTGCGGCGCGGACCTTCCGCGACTGACCCATGAGCTGGAAAAGATCATCGCCGAGACCGTGCCGGTGCTGCCGCACGGTGACGAGCGCGATACGCAGCCCACGCTGGGATTCCAGCGCGTACTGCAGCGCGCGGTGTACCACGTGCAGTCTTCCGGCCGTAAGGAAGTCACCGGCGCCAACGTGCTGGTGGCGATCTTCGGCGAAAAGGATTCGCATGCGGTGTATTTCCTGCACCAGCAGGAAATCACGCGCCTGGACGTGGTCAATTACATCTCGCACGGCATCGCCAAGATCGGCGACGAGCCCTCCAGCAGCATTTCCGGCAGCGAACGCGATGCCGAGGAAGGTGGCGAGGGCAAGGGCAATCCGCTCAGCGAGTACGCCACCAACCTCAACGAACTGGCGCTGGAAGGCAAGATCGATCCGCTGATCGGGCGCCAGGACGAGATCGAACGCACCATTCAGGTGCTATGCCGCCGCCGCAAGAACAATCCGCTTTACGTCGGCGAAGCCGGCGTGGGCAAAACTGCCCTGGCTGAAGGCCTGGCCAAGCGCATCGTCGACGGCGAAGTGCCGGAAGTGCTGGAAAACGCCACCATCTGGGCGTTGGACCTGGGTGCGCTGGTGGCTGGCACCAAATACCGCGGCGATTTCGAGAAGCGCCTGAAAGCCGTCATCAGCCAACTGAAGAAGCAGCCGGGCGCGGTGCTCTTCATCGACGAGATTCACACCATCATCGGCGCCGGCTCCGCCTCCGGCGGCACCATGGACGCCAGCAACCTGATCAAGCCGATGCTGGCCTCCGGTGAGCTGCGCTGCATCGGTTCCACCACCTTCCAGGAATTCCGCGGCATCTTCGAAAAAGATCGCGCACTCGCTCGCCGCTTCCAGAAGATCGACGTGGTTGAGCCGAGCGTGGCCGAGAGCCTGGAAATCCTCAAGGGTTTGAAGACCCGTTTCGAAGAACACCACAACGTGTCCTACACGCTCGAAGCGCTCAAGGCTGCGGTGGATCTGTCGGTGAAGCACATCCCCGACCGCCTGCTGCCGGACAAGGCCATCGACGTGATCGACGAAGCCGGCGCACGCCAGCGCTTGCTGCCCGTCGAACAGCGCACCGGCAAGGTGGACGTGCCCGAGGTGGAATACATCGTCGCCAAGATGGCGCGCATCCCGGCCAAGCAGGTCTCGGCGTCCGACCGCGACGTACTGAAGAACCTGGAGCGCAATCTCAAGATGGTGGTGTTCGGGCAAGACCCGGCCATCGAAGCGCTGGCGGCATCCATCAAGATGGCGCGTTCCGGCCTGGCCGACCCGACCAAGCCGATCGGCTGCTTCCTGCTTGCCGGCCCCACCGGCGTGGGCAAGACGGAAGTGACCAAGCAGCTGGCCATGCAGCTTGGCATCGAGATGATCCGCTTCGACATGTCCGAGTACATGGAGGCGCATTCGGTATCGCGCCTGGTCGGTGCGCCTCCGGGCTACGTGGGTTTCGATCAGGGTGGTCTGCTTACGGAAGCGGTCACCAAGCATCCGCATGCGGTGCTGCTGCTGGACGAGATCGAGAAGGCGCATCCGGATGTGTTCAACATCCTGCTGCAGGTGATGGACCGCGGCGTGCTGACCGATACCAACGGCCGCGAAGCGAACTTCAAGAACGTGATCGTGGTGATGACTACCAATGCCGGCGCCCAGCAGGCCTCTCGCCGCAGCATCGGCTTCGTGAAGCAGAACCACTCGATGGATTCGATGGAAGTGATCCGCCGTACCTTCACCCCGGAGTTCCGCAATCGCCTGGATGCGATCATCCAGTTCACCCCGCTGGACTTCGACCACATTCTGCGCGTGGTCGACAAGTTCTTGATCGAGCTGGAAGCGCAACTCAGCGAGAAGCATGTTTCGCTGGACGTGGATGCCGATGCCCGCCGCTGGTTGGCCGAACATGGCTTCGATCCGCAGATGGGCGCCCGTCCGATGGCACGCGTGATCCAGGAGAAGATCAAGCGTGTGCTGGCCGACGAACTGCTGTTCGGCAAGTTGGCCGAGGGTGGCAAGGTCAGCCTGAGCGTAAAGGATGGCGAGCTGGCGGTAAGCACGGAAGCCGCCGAACCGGTACCGGCAACGATCTCCTGAGGAGATCGTTCGCCACAACAAAAAAAGCCGCGCCTGTGCAGCGCGGCTTTTTTTATGGAAATACCGTGACGCTTATTTCATGCGGTAGGTAATGCGGCCCTTGGTCAGGTCGTAGGGTGTCATTTCCACCTTGACCTTGTCGCCGGTGAGGATGCGAATGTAATGCTTGCGCATACGGCCGGAGATATGGGCAATCACGACATGGCCGTTTTCAAGCTTTACTCGAAACATGGTATTGGGCAGGGTCTCGATGACCGTACCATCCATTTCAATGACGTCGTCTTTGGCCATGCGTTCCGGGAGATGTGCGCGAGCCACCATGGCCGCGTAAGCCATCCATTATGCCACGTAACCGGGACGGGTCAAAGAAAATGGCTTCCGACCCGATATCGCTGACAGGCACTCAGCTGAAATGCTCGTCCAGCTTGCGGCGGATTTCCTGCTCGATCATGCCTTTGAGCGGCGACAACAGCATACCGAGCTCTGCGCTCACGTGGATTTCATCGGCGGCAATCGCGATCTTGCCGCTGATACCCGAGCGCTGGAAGACGAGGGTGCTGTCGCTCTGCCATTGCGTGGTCACCTGGAACTTCTCCCGCATGCGTGCGGCCACGTGCTCGATCACGGCGTGGGCTTCGGTGGCTGACAGGCGATGCGGACGGTGGATGTCGATGCTGGGCATGATGGTGCTCAAACAGATGAACTGCGCATCATAAACGCAAATACTGTCGATATTTTCTACGCATCTGCTAGAGTCCCGCCGTCACTTTGCCGAACCTTTCATGCGCATCGAGTTTCCCAACTCCACCAGGACTGATTTCAGCTGGAATCAGGCGCTGTTGCGCATCGGCAGCGATTCCGACAATGACCTGGTGCTGGCTGCCGGCCAAGTCGCCGCCCATCATCTGCGCATCAGTTTGGACAAGCGTGGCTGGGTGCTCGACGTATTGCCCGATGCCACCCGCATTTACGTCAATGCACGCCCGGTACGCGAGCGCGCCATTCTTCGCGCTGGCGATACCTTGAGCGTGGGCGATTGCCGCATGTTGCTCTGTGCGGATGAAGCCCCGGTTGCACGCACCTCACCTGACATGCTCGAGCAGGAGCGCTGCACGGTCGCCTTGCGCGCCGTCGCCGGCCCGCTGTCCGGCCAGGTGCTGCCCCTGTCGGATCGCCTGGAACTGGGGCCGCAAGGGCGCATCCCCCTCGATCTGCCGCAAGGCGAAGCTGCCACCGTGATGATTTTCTGGCGTGATGGCCAGTTGCGCATGGAAAGCAGCCAGCCGGTCGATGGACGCTATCCAGTACGAGTCAACGGCACCGCCGTGCAGCAGACCGTGTTGCTACCCGGTGACCAGATCGGCATCGGCATGCACCGCTTTCTGATCGACGCGCCAGGCCTGGAACCCGAGCCGGAAATCGTGCTGCCGCCGGAACCCGCCGAACCGTTGCCAGAGGATACGGCTGGCCCGCGCGGGGAGGTCTGGTGGCTGATCGCTACCGCAGCCGTGCTGGCCTTAGGCATAGCGCTCCTATTGTTGTTACACGCACATTGACGTTTGGTTGCTGCGTCGCGGCATAATGCGGCGATCCCTCAAGACAGGAACCGGTGCGTGAGCAGGGTTTGGAATTTCAGCGCAGGTCCGGCGGCGTTGCCGTTGCCGGTGCTCGAACGTGCGCAGCGCGAGCTGCTGGATTGGAACGGCAGCGGCGCCTCGGTGATGGAGCAATCCCATCGCGGCAAGCGTTTCATTGCCATGGCGCAGCAGGTGGAAGCAGATCTGCGTCACCTGATGAACATTCCCGACCACTACGCCGTGCTGTTCGAGCAGGGCGGGGCGACGCAGCACTTCGCGCAAATTCCCATGAACCTCGCGCGCGAAGGGGATAGCGCGGATTACATCATCACCGGCCACTGGAGCGAGAAAGCCGCCAACGAAGCTGTGCCGTACGCGCGCGTCAACGTGGCCGCCACCAGCAAAGCCGACAGCTTTCTGCGCATGCCGGCGCGCGAGACATGGCAGCTTGATCCCAAGGCCGCCTACGTGCACATAGCCACCAACGAGACCATCCACGGCGTGCAGTTCAAGCAGGTGCCCGAGGTGGGCGACGTACCGCTGGTGGCCGATATGTCGTCGGACATTCTCTCCGGTCCTGTCGACGTCAGCCGCTATGGGTTGATCTATGCCGGCGCGCAGAAAAACATCGGTCCTTCCGGCCTCGTGCTGATCATCATCCGCCGCGATCTGCTCGATCGGCCCATGCGCCCGACGGCGAAGATCTTCCGCTATGCCGAACACGCGGCCAATGATTCGATGCTTAATACTCCCAACACCTGGGGCTGGTACCTGGCCGGGCTGACCTTTGAGTGGTTGAAGGACAACGGCGGCCTCGCCGCGATGGCCGAACGCAATCGCCAGAAGTCGGAACTGCTTTACGCCACCATCGACGGCTCCGACGGTTACTACCGCAATCCCATCGATCCACCGGTTCGCTCGCGCATGAATGTGCCGTTTACCTTGCATGACAGCGTGCTCGACGCGGCGTTTCTGCAGGAATCGGAAACGGCCGGATTGATGGCGCTGAAAGGCCACAAGGCGCTGGGCGGCATGCGTGCATCGCTGTACAACGCCGTGCCGCTGGAGGCCGTACACGCGCTGGTGGATTTCATGCACGACTTCGCGCGCCGGCACGGCTGATACACTGCTAGCCATATTTACGTCTGGACATCCATCGCATGAACGAACCGAAGCTATCGCTGGTGCAGGTGCGTGACCGCATCGACAGCATCGACCGGCAGATCCAGGAGCTGATCTCCGAGCGCGCCAACTGGGCCCGGGAAGTGGCCAAGGTGAAGGGCGAGGGGCTTTCGGCAATCGACTATTACCGTCCGGAACGCGAGGCGCACGTGTTGCGCATGGTGGTGGACCGCAATCACGGTCCGCTGTCTGATGCCGAGATGGTGCGGCTGTTCCGCGAGATCATGTCCTCCTGCCTGGCGCAGGAAGACCCGCTCAAGGTCGGCTACCTCGGTCCCGAGGGCACCTTCAGCGAACAAGCCGTGCGCAAGCATTTCGGTCATGCCGCGTATGGATTGCCACTCGGCAGCATCGAAGAAGTATTCCAGGAAGTCGCCGCCGGTCACGCGGATTTTGGCGTGGTGCCAGTGGAGAATTCCGGGCAGGGCATGATCCAGGTGACGCTGGACATGTTCCTCACTTCCGAAGCACGCATCTGCGGTGAAGTGGAATTGCGCGTGCATCAATGCCTGCTGTCGCAGCGCGATTCGCTGGAAAGCATCAAACAGGTCTACGGCCATGCGCAGTCCCTGCAGCAATGCAAAACCTGGTTGCGCGTCAACCTGCCGAATGCGGAATGCATTGCCGTGCAAAGCAATGCGGAGGGCGCACGCCTGGCGCGTCACGCCGATGATGCCGCGGCCATTGCCGGCGCCATCGCCGCGAAAGTCTATGGTTTGAAGATCGTGGCCCAGGCGATCGAGGATCGCGCCGACAACACCACCCGCTTCCTGGTGATCGGCCGCTCGCTGTTTCCATCGTCGGGCAACGACCGCACTTCGCTTTTGATTACCGTCAACGACAAACCGGGCGCGCTCTACGAAATCCTGAGCCCGTTCGCCAAACATGGGGTCAGCTTGAACCGCATCGAATCGCGCCCGGCGCACACCGGGAAATGGCAATACGCCTTCTTTATCGACGTTTCCGGCCATATCGACGACGCGCCGTTGCAGGCAGCCTTGAAAGACATGGGGCCGCATGCGGCGCAAGTGCGTGTGCTTGGCGCTTACCCGGTGGCGTTGCCATGAGCGGTACGCAACGCCTCGATTGGGTGAGTCGGCCGGCAAAGGCAGTGCATGGCGACGTGGTAGTGCCGGGCGACAAGTCGGTCTCGCATCGCTCGATGATGCTGTCGGCCATTGCCGAAGGCACCTCGCATATCCGCGGTTTCCTGGAAGGGGAAGATACGCGCGCAACGGCTGCCGTGTTGGCGCAGTTAGGTGTGCGAATCGAAGCGCCATCGTCCGGCGAGCGCATCGTGCATGGCGTCGGCTTGCATGGCTTGCGTGCATCGAGCCAACCGCTCGACTGCGGCAATGCCGGCACCGGGATGCGCCTGCTGGCCGGCCTGCTGGCAGGTCAGGCGTTCGACAGCACGTTGATCGGTGACGAATCGCTTTCCAAGCGCCCCATGCGCCGCGTCACCGAGCCGTTGGCAACGATGGGCGCGAAGATCGATACGCCAGATGGCTTGCCGCCGTTGCACGTGCGCGGCGGTCGCAAACTGCATGGCATCCGCTACGAGTTGCCGGTGGCCAGCGCACAGGTGAAATCCGCACTATTGTTGGCTGGCCTGTATGCCGAAGGCAGCACGGAAGTGTTTGAGCCGCATCCCACGCGCGATTACACCGAACGCATGTTGCAGGCCTTCGGCTGGCCGATCGAGTTTTCGCCCGGCCATGCCAAGCTTGAAGGCGGCCATCGTTTGCAGGCCACGGATGTCGTGGTGCCGGCGGATTTTTCCTCAGCGGCATTCTTCCTGGTGGCAGCCAGCGTTCTGCCGGGTTCCGTGTTGCGCTTGCCGGCGGTGGGTTTGAATCCGCGCCGCACCGGCCTGCTCGAAGCCTTGCGCTTGATGGGTGCTGACATCCGCATCGAAAACCAGGGCGAGAGTGGCGGCGAGGCCGTGGGCGATCTGGTCGTGCATCATGCGCCCTTGCATGGCATCGAACTGCCGGAAGCGCTGGTGCCGGACATGATCGACGAATTCCCGGCCTTGTTCGTCGCGGCAGCGGTCGCGCAAGGACGCACCGTGGTGCGTGGCGCCGCAGAACTGCGTGTGAAGGAGTCGGACCGCATCGCCACCATGGCGACCGGTCTGCGCGCGCTTGGCGTGCGGATCGAGGAAACGCCGGATGGTGCCATCATCGACGGAGGCGCCATCCAGGGAGGCACAGTGGACAGCCATGGTGATCACCGTATTGCGATGAGCTTCGCCGTGGCGGGATTGGTCGCGCGGGATGCAATCATGATTGGCGATTGCGCGAATGTCGCGACGTCGTTTCCTGGTTTCTTGGAACTGGCCAATAGCTGCGGGTTTGTGCTGGGCTGACGTTTTTCATGCAGCCATGCGTAGGCCGGGTTAGCGCCGCGTAACCCAGCGTGTCGATATCTCCGTGGGCCTGTTGGGTTACGCTGCGCTAACCCAACCTACGCAGCTACGCATTGCTCGCCAGGCGATTCGTCTCCCCATGTCCACTATGTCCAACTTCGTCGTCGCCATTCCTGCCCGCTACGGCTCCACCCGACTGCCGGGCAAGCCCCTGCGCACCATCGGGGGCGTGCCGATGGTTGTGCGCGTGGCACAGCGTGCGCAGCAAGCGGGCGCGATGCAGGTGGTGGTCGCCACGGATGACGAGCGCATCGCCGATGCCTTGGCGACGCAGAACGTTGATGTGTGCATGACCCGCGCCGACCACGCCTCAGGCAGCGATCGCCTTGCCGAGTGCGCCGCGTATTACGGCTGGCCACCTGACACGATCGTGGTGAACCTGCAAGGCGATGAGCCTTTCGCGCCCGCTGCAGGCATTCGCGAAGTGGCTCTCGCACTCGCCGAAGACACCGCGCCCATGGCGACGCTGGCCACACTGATTACCGATGCGCACGAGCTGTTCGATCCCAATGTGGTGAAGCTGGTGCGCTCCTCCAGCGGCCGCGCGCTGTATTTCAGCCGGGCACCGCTGCCATGGGCGCGCGATGCCTTCGCCGCCAACCGCCAGGTGCTGCCGGAAGGCTTGCCGTTCCTGCGCCATATCGGCATCTATGCCTATCGGGCAGGCTTCCTGCAGCAATACACCGGCTTGGCGCGCACCCCCCTGGAGCAGGCCGAGTCATTGGAGCAGTTGCGTGTGCTGGAACATGGCTATGCCATTGCCGTGCGCCTGACGCCGGAACCGTTTCCGCCCGGCATTGATACGGAAGCCGACTTGCAACGC
>NZ_DATEJY010000008.1:0-2690 GCF_035277725.1 Dyella sp.
GAATATCAACATGACCGTGCCGCCAAACCAGGTAGCGCCGAGGAACAGCCACAGCGAACAGCGCAACCAGGCGAGCGCCATGGTGACGAGGCCGAACGGCGCGACGGGCACCAAACGCAGGAACAGCGTGTAAGCCACCGGGTGGCGTTCGAAACCGTGATGCAGTTTCTCCGCGATGGCGGGCGGATGTTTGCTGCCGACGCCGAAGGCATAGCGACTGGCCAGGAACAGAATAAGCGAGCCTAGCGTGAGCCCGATCGACGAATACGTGGTGCCTTCCGTCACCCCAAACGCGAACCCACCGGCGAGGATCAACACGATGGTGACGGGAACGCCGGTGCAGGTCGCCAGGATCAACAGGCCGATGTAGACGAGCCGGCTTATCCACGGATGCTCGGCAATGTCCGCATGCATCTGCTGTTGATGGGCGACGAGCTGCTCGGGATGCATGCGGTCGAACACGCCAGAGGCCAGCAGCACGATGCCTGCCGCAATCAGCAGCAGCAATGGCAACGCGGCGCGCAGGCGATTCAATAGCGTTCTCCGCGCGCGCCGTAGGCAGCCAGTACGTTGCGCGCTTCATCGCGAAGGATGTCGCGACGTACGGTGATGCCGCGGCGCTCCAACTCGCCGATCCAATCGGCGGGCAAGGGGCCTTCGTCGAATTCGGTAAGCGATTCGACGTCTTCGCCACGCGCGCCGATCAGCAGGGTGTCGATGCCGGCCCAGAAGGTGGCGCCGTAGCATTGGCAACAGGGTTGCGCGCTGGTGGCGAGGGTGTAGTGGCCGCCTTTCTCATTCAGGCGATAACTTTGCAGGCGCTGCTGCGCCGCCATGTAGGCCATCATTTCGGCATGGGCGACCGAACAGCTTTGCGGAATGACGCGGTTGGCCGCGGCGGCGATCAGGCGTCCGTGCTCATCGAACACGGCGGCGCCAAACGGGCCGCCTGGGCCGTGCTCGATATTGCGCCGCGACAGCTCGATCGCCAGCCCCACACGCTCTTCGTCCGTGAGATAACGCCGGCTGGTGTCGGCGATGTCCTCGATCCACGGTGGCAGCGTGAGGTGGATCTGCAGCGGCAGCATCATGCGCTTTGTTTAGCCCAGGTGTCGCGCAGGGTAACAGCCCGGTTGAACACGGGGGCTTCGGGCCGGTGATCCAGGCGATCGGCGACGAAATAGCCGAGGCGCTCGAACTGATGGTGCTGCTCGGGGGCGGCCTGGGCCGCGGAGGGCTCCAGCCAGCCGCGCACGATGCGCTTGGCATCCGGGTTGATGTGCTCGATCCAGGTTTTGCCGTCGGTTTCGTCGTCCGGCGTGGGCACGTTGAACAGACGGTCGTACAGGCGGATCTCGGCGGCAACACCGTGCTTGGCGCTGACCCAATGGATGGTGCCCTTCACCTTGCGTTCGGCACCGGGCATGCCGGAGCGCGATTCGGGATCGAGCGTGCAATGCACCTCGCTGACGCTGCCATCGGCGGCCTTGATCACGTCCACGCATTTCACGATGCCGACGCCGCGCAGGCGCACTTCGCCATCGGGCTTCAAGCGATGAAAACCCTTTGGCGGCACTTCGGCGAAATCCTCGCGCTCGATCCACACTTCGCGCGAGAGCGGTACCTGGCGCGTGCCGAAGCTTTCGTCCTTAGGATGGTTGGAGAAGGTGAGCGACTCTTGGTGGCCTTCCGGCAGGTTGGTGATGACCAGCTTGAGCGGATCGATCACCGCCATGCGGCGCGGCGCGGTGGCATCGAGGTCTTCACGCACGCAGTTTTCGAGAATGGCGTAGTCGATGACGCTGTTCTGCTTGCTGACACCCAGGCGCTCGATCAGCAGGCGAATGCCGCCCGCCGTGAAGCCGCGCCGGCGCAGGCCGCGCAGAGTGTTCATGCGCGGGTCGTCCCAGCCGTCGACCAGGCCTTCGTTCACCAGCTGGGCCAGCTTGCGCTTGCTGGTGATCATGTAGCTGAGGTTGAGGCGGGAGAACTCGATCTGGCGCGGCTTGGCCGGTTCCGTCTTGAAGCCGGCGTCGCGCATGTGCTGCCACAGCTCGGGATGATTGGGCAGGTCCACCTTGTCCACGAACCAGTCGTAGAGCGGGCGGTGGTCTTCGAATTCCAGCGTGCAAAGCGAATGCGTGATGCCTTCCAGCGCGTCCGACAGGCAGTGCGCGTAGTCGTACATCGGGTAGATCGGCCAGGCATCGCCGGTGTTCTGGTGGGTGACCTTGCGGATGCGGTAGATGGCCGGGTCGCGCAGGTTCATGTTGCCGGAGGCCATGTCGATCCTGGCGCGCAGCGTCTTGCTGCCATCCGCAAATTCGCCCACGCGCATGCGGCGGAACAGGTCCAGGTTTTCCTCGACGCTGCGGTCGCGGTGGGGCGAGTTGCGGCCCGGCTCGGTAAGGGTGCCGCGGTATTCGCGCATTTCCTCCGGGGTAAGGTCATCCACATAGGCGTGGCCGTCCTGGATCAGCTTGAGGGCGGCGCGGTAGAGCACCTCGAAGTAGTCGGAGGCGTGGCGCAGATCGTGCCAGTCATAGCCGAGCCAGCGCACGTCGTCCTTGATGCCTTCGACGAACTCCGGGTCTTCCTTGCCGGGGTTGGTGTCGTCCAGACGCAGATTGCACCAGCCGGCAAACTCGCGCGCGATGCCGAAATCCAGGCAGATCGCCTTGGCGTGGCCG
>NZ_DATEJY010000009.1:0-2997 GCF_035277725.1 Dyella sp.
CATCCCGATCAACGCATGCGCCAGGCGGTTGGCGCGTCCGTTCAATTCGCCATAGCTCAATGTCCGGCCTTCGAACACCAGCGCCACCGCTTCGGGCGTGCGCTCCACCTGCGCCTCGAACAACTCGTGAATCGTGCGCTCCAAGGGATAGAGCGCGGCGGTTGCATTGCATGCCCTCGTCACTTGATGAAACTCGTCCGCATCAAGCAATGATGCCCGCTGATGAGAGCTGTCCAGCTCGCTGAGCATGCGCGCGCACGCCGCGAGGAAATACCGCTGCCATTGCTGCATGACTTGCGGATCGAAGATCTGCGTGTCATAGACCAGATCCATGTTCAGGTCGTCGCCGCCAGCCACCCTGGCGATATCTACGAGCAGGTCGAAGTTGGTCTGTTCGTAGCCGCGCGATCCCAGTACTTGCAATGTCGCGCCCTGATGTGCGGCCATTTCGCGGAAGACATGGAAGTGGGTGTAATTGAACAGTATCTCGGAGAAACTACGGCCGAGATCGTGCTGGATCCTCGACAACGGATAACTGCGATGCGCCATGCTTTGCGCATGCATGCCAGCGATGGCAATGATCAGGTCACGCCAGCTGTCGTCGGCCAGGGTGACGGCCAGGGGTAGCGAATTGAGATACAGACCGAGGCTACGTTCGCCACCGGCCGTTTCCGGCCGGCCGTTTTGCGTGACGCAGCTTGCCACTTTCGCCGTCCCGCTCAGGGTCGACAGCACCTTGAAGTGGGCGGCGAGCAGGACAGCCTGTACCGGTACGCCCAGCTCCTTCGCCAGTTCGACCAAGGGCTTCGACAATGCCCTGAAGGCATGTACCGTCTGTCGGCGCTGCGAGCGGACGCCACCGCTTTCTCCCCTTCGCGGAAGCTGCGTTGCGGAAGTATCTTGCAGCAAGTCGACGAAGTACTGCTTGGCCAACGGATTGGCCAGCGTGTTCTGTTCAAGCGCGATGTAGTGGCTGAAGGTACGGTCAACTTGTACCGGCTCAGGCGCGTGTCCTTCGAGACACTGCAGATAGCGGTTGTAGAGCGCGGTGACGAGTGTTGCCCGGCTCCATCCATCGAGGACCGCGTGGTGGAACGTCATGGCGAATTCAAAGCTTTCCGGCGTACGCAGGAAAACGTGGAAATGCACCAGCGGCCCTGCATGCCAGTCGAACACGTGACGCTTGCGGTCCTCCATCCATTGCGCAATGCAGGCTTCCTGCTCCGACGTCGTTTGCTTGCGCAGGTCACTCACTTCCAGCGGCAGTTCGACGCGTGCATGCACGTGCTGCAACGCCCGTTCGCCATCCAGTGAGAAGCCGGTGCGGAGGATCGGATGTTCGGCGATGCACGACGCCAGGGCCTGCTCGAAGCATGGCCGGTCCCAAGGACACCTTACGTGATCGGCAATGATATCGTGATAGACGCCACCGAATTGTTCCAGCTGGGTATGGAAAACCATCCCGGCCTGCAATGTGGACATGGGATATGCGTCTTCGTAGCGCGAGTCGTAACGTTTTCGTTCATGCTCGCTCAACTGGGCAAAAGCCTCCCACACAATCGCCTGCCCATCATCGCCCTGGCGCTTCAAATGCAGCGCCACACGTTCCACCGTCTGATGCTGGAACAGATCCTTGATGCCAAGGAACCAGCCACGCTCCTTGAGCAGCGAGACTACGCGGATCGACAGGATCGAGTCGCCGCCAAGGCTGAAATAGTTATCGTGGACACCGACGTTTTCGCACTGAAGCACTTCATGCCAAGTCTGACACAGCGCCTCTTCGGCGGCGGTGCGCGGCGGTGCGTAAGGCGCGCTCCTCTCCCCACTAGTTGGCGCCGGCAATCGCTTGCGATCGACCTTACCGTTCGGCGTAAGTGGCAGCGCCTGCAGCGTGACGAAGGCGGCGGGGACCATATAGTCGGGCAGCGTTGACAACAATGCACTTCGGCATCGGTCATTCAGCGCCTTGCCCGCCATCTCGCCGGCGACCGGCACCACATACGCCACCAGCTGTTTATGACCGGGGAGATCCTCGCGTACCACGACCACCGAGGCCGCCACGTCAGGCAGTGCAGAAAGTTTCTGCTCTATTTCACCAAGCTCGATGCGGAACCCGCGGACTTTCACCTGATCGTCAATGCGGCCCAGGTATTCGAACTCCCCGGTCGAAAGGCAACGTGCCATGTCACCGCTGCGGTACAGGCGATGTCCAGGAACGTGCGGGTGTTCGACGAAGCGCTGAGCTGTGAGCTCGGGTCGCTTCAGATAGCCGCGTGCCACGCCAGCGCCACCTATGTACATTTCACCGGCCACGCCCTGCGGCACCTGGTTGCCCTGCGCATCCAGAAGATGGATTGCCAGATCACCCAGCGGCTGGCCGATCATACTGCCCTTGCCTGCGACTACGTCGCTACGCCGCAGGCGACGGTAGGTAACGTGCACGGTAGTTTCGGTAATGCCATACATATTGATCAAGGCCGGTGCCTCGTCGCCATGTCGCTCGACCCAGTCTCGCAACTCGCCCAGGTTGAGTGCCTCGCCGCCAAAGATCACCATCCTCAGCGACAACGGCTTGCGTTGCCGCGCGTCTTCCTGCATCAACTGACCAAAAGCGGTGGGAGTCTGGTTCAGCACCGTCACTTTTTCGACGCACAGCAGTTGGTAGAAGTCCTTCGGCGACCGGGCAGTCCAGGACGGCACCATCACGAGCCGACCGCCATAAGCCAGCGCGCCCCACAACTCCCATACGGAAAAATCGAATGCATAGGAATGAAATAGCGTCCACACATCGCGTGCAGTGAATCCGAACTGCGCAGCGGTGGCCTTGAGCAGGCGTTCCACCTGTCGATGCTCGACCATCACGCCCTTGGGCGTACCGGTTGAGCCGGAGGTGTAGATCACATAGGCCAGGTGCCGCGGCTCAAGCCCCAGCTCCGATGGCCGCGGATTGGATGCCGGCTGCCCTTCGTTGTCCGCCCAGTTGCCCTCCGCGTCCAG
>NZ_DATEJY010000010.1:0-8027 GCF_035277725.1 Dyella sp.
GTTGCAAGCACTGCCGAAGGCAGCGTGACATGGCTGATGGCATGCTGCTGGAGGCACGCCAGCAAGGGGGCGCCTGGACGCAGATCTTCCACCGAAGCTAGGCATAGGCAGGCGCCATGACACAGTGACATGACGATTTCCCAGATGCTCGCGTCGAAATTCGGCGAAGCGAATTGCAGCACCCGACTGGCAGCATCGAGCGCAAACCAGTCGCCTTGCGCCATCGCCAGATTGCACAGCCCCGCGTGTTCAACCAACACGCCTTTGGGCCGTCCAGTGGAACCGGAGGTATAGATCACATAGGCCACGTCGCCGGGCTGGGCATTACTGTGCGGGTTGCCTTGTGGTTGACCGGCCCACATCGCCGACTGGCCGGCGCTGTCCATGGATAGCAGCACACCGTTCCAACCGCATGCCTCGAGACGATCTTCCAGGCCCTGTTCAACGATGGCCACCGCCAGCGTACTGTCTTCGAGCATGTAGGCAAGCCGCTCGGATGGATACCCCGGATCGAGCGGCAGATAAGCCCCTCCTGCCTTCCAGACGGCGAGCACGCCAACCATCAGGCCGAAACCGCGTTCGGCGCACACGCCAACGAGGGTGCCCCCGCCAACGCCCATGGCACGCAGGGCATGCGCCAGCTGATTAGCGCGGCGATTCAATTCACCGTAGCTGAGCGTTTCGCTTGCGTACGCCAACGCGCCTGACTCAGGCGCCGCAGCGGCGCGCGCCTCGAACCACTCGTGGACCCGTGATGCCGGCGCATGCGTCTGGATGGTGCTGCCGGCCATCTCCAGCCAACGGGCCTGTCCCGCTTCACCCCACAATGGCAGACGACGCGGTTCCATGACGGACAACCGGGCAATACCGTCCAGCACGTCCAGCCAATGTCCAGTCCAGCGCGCGATGGTTGCCTCATCGTAGAGATCCCTGGCGTATTTCAGCTCGCCAGCCAAATCGTTACCGGTTTCGGTCAGCAGCAGCGACAAATCGGTATAGGCCGCATCGTGCTCGGTACGCAGGTTTTCCACGACCAGATCCGGGAGATCAAAAACGCTGCCATTGGCGTTGTTCAACGTCAGAGTGGCCTGGAAAACCGGACTATGGCTCATGCTGCGCGGAGGGCTGAGCGCTTCCACCACCTGTTCGAATGGCAAGTCCTGGTGCTCATAGGCATCGAGCATGCATTCCCTCACCATAGCCAGCAGCTCTTCCACGGATGGGGCCGCAGCCCAGCGCACGCGAACCGCCAGCGTGTTGACGAAGAAGCCGATGGATGACTCAAACTCGCGATATCGTCGATTGGCCACGGGCAAGCCGATCACCACCTCTTCCTGGCCACTCAGGCGACCCAGAACCGTGGCCCAGGCAGCCAGCAGCACCATGAAAAGCGTGGTCCCTGTTGCCTGGCAGGCACGGCGCAATCGCATCACCAATTCAGGCGGCAGCTCAAACAAATGGGATCCCCCGGCGTAGCTCTGCCGCGCTGGGCGTGGGCGATCCGACGGCAAAGTCAACAGGGGGGGCGCGCCAGCCAAGTGATGGGTCCAGTACGCAAGTTGCCTGGCGAGCTCCGGGCCTTGTAGCCAGCGGCGCTGCCACGCCGCGTAATCGGCATACTGCAAAGCAAGCGGGGGCAGCGTATCCGGATGGCCTTCTGCGATGGCGCGATACGCTTCGCAGAATTCCCCGATCAGAACGCCAATCGACCACGCGTCGGAAATGATGTGGTGCTGCGTCACCAGGAACAGATGTTCGCCATCCGTAAACTGCAGCAGGTGGCCACGGATAAGCGGCCCGGCCGCCAGGTCGAAGTGGTGATTCGCTTCCTCTTTTTGCAGACGCGCCACTTCAGCGTCGCGTTCGCGCGCGGACAGCGCCCGCAGATCGGTCTCGGCCAGGCAGAAGCCTTGCCCAGGCTCGCCGATTAGCTGCAGCGGCGTATCGCTATCGTCCGGCAACGCGAAGTTCGTGCGCAGGATCTCGTGCCGCGCCACGATGCAGTCCAGCGCAGCGCGCACTACCGTCTTGTTCAACGTTCCGCACAACCGCAGCGCGACTGGAATGTGGTAAGCCGCTGCGGCAGCCGGATCGAAGCGGTCGAGGAACCACAGACGCTGCTGCGACCAGGACACCGGCAGCGGCCCGCTGCGATCGGCCTTGCCGATCGCAGCCGTGGTGCTCAAGCGTGCAGCAGCATCCAGGATTTTGGCGAATCCCGCCAAGGTGGGATGCGCGAACAGATCGCCGAGGGCGGCGTCCAGCCGCATCTCCTGGCGCACGCGACTGATCAGCTGTACTGCCAGCAACGAATGGCCGCCTAGTTCGAAGAAATGTTCGGTGCGCCCGACTTGCGCCACGCCCAACAGGCTTCGCCATAACTTTGCAAGCGCGACTTCCGTATCGCCCATCGGCGGTTCCACCTTGTTCGGCGGCGCAGCGTCTTCGGGTTTGGGCAATTTCGCCCGGTCGACCTTGCCATTGGGCGTCAATGGCAACTGTTCGAGCAGCAGCACCGAAGACGGCAGCATGAAATCCGGCAGCAACGCCTTCAGCTGCATGCGTATCCTTTCAGCCGAACATGGCGCAGCAGAACTTTTGATGGCCGGCAAGTCGTCCGCAAAGATTGCATCGTAGAAAGGATGCTTGCGATAGACAGCCTTGTAATGGAGCGAATCGTATTGAAACGGCACGCTGCTACCGTCCTGGCGCAGCAGCTTGCCATGCAGACGGTAATCAGGATTGATGCCGTTCTCGCACAAGGAAGTTTCAATGGTCACCTCGATGACATCGCCTGCTCGCACGCCAACGCCCGGATAGAACACGGGCATGTAGACGGGCAGCCAGCAATGCTCGCGATCCAGGATGTCGACCAGTACGTCCGGCGCGGTGTAAAGGTTGAGCCAAACCAGGAAGCCATCCATGCGCGCATCGCGGGTGATCTGGATGCGCTCGCTGCGCAATCCTTCAACGGGCGTGACGCCGGCGTGGTCCAAATCCTCGAATATGCCTTCAGTCGAAACCAAATCATCTTTGCCCATGCCGCGCAGGCACAACCTGAGATCGAAGCGATAGCCGCAGGCGGCGAAGATTTTGTCCACGTAGCCGCCGCTGATCTCGGTGAATCCTGGATCGGCAAGGAATGCGTCCGGCAGGGTGACGGCCGCAAGTTTGGTCACCGTGCGTACCGGCAACATCGCTCCTTCCGGCTGAAGCAAGCGCCTGGCGCTGTTGAGCAGGACGCTCACGCCTTCGGAGCCGCCGATCGGCCCTACGATGGCCGACACGCAGATATCAGCCGGCTCGGGCAATTCGACCCTGGTGATGTCGCCGTGGATCAGTTCGATACGCTCATCCAGGCCTAGACGCTCCACGACAGCCCTGGCTTTCAGGTGCATGTCTTGCAGCAGTTCTACCGAGTACACCTTGCGGGCGCCGGCTTCGATGCATAGCTGGGCAAGAATCGCATCCTGACCGGAACCGATTTCCAGCACCACTTTGTCTTTCACCGCGCGGCCGATCGCTTCGCGATATGCGCGCATTCGATACGGGTCGGTGGACATGAGCTGATAGAGCAGCTCGTCGTAAATGAAATACTCGGCTACCGAAGGCCAGAGCTCGACAACCCGTTCCCGGTCCGCTACCACGTAGGCCACCAGGCGCTTGTTACCGGCGGCGTCTTCCTGGGGTTCCACCACCGCCTGCCTGACACCCGGCAGCGCGTTTAGGCGGGATTCGACCTCACCCAATTCAATGCGAAAGCCGCGGATCTTTACTTGAGTATCGCTGCGCCCGACATATTCAATGCTCCCGTCGATGCGCCAACGAGCCAAGTCACCTGTCCGATACAGCTGCGCCGTGCCGCCGCCGCTGAAGGCATCTTCGACGAAGCGCTCGGCGGTCAGCTCCGGTCGGTTCAGATAGCCGCGAGCCACACCTGCGCCGCCGATGTAGATTTCACCCACCACCCCAACGGGCACGGGCTGCCGATGCGCGTCCAGGATGTAGATGCTTGTATTGGGATTGGGCGTACCGATGGATGGATCCAGTACGTCATCCACCTGGCAGAGGTATAGCGAGGCACATACCGTGGCCTCGGTCGGTCCATAGGCATTGAGCAATCGCCGACCCTTGCCCCAGCGGGCGACCAGGGTACGGCTGGATTTTTCTCCGCCTATGATTAGCGTGGTTAGCGACGGCAACTGCACCTGTTCGGGCAATGCAGCCAGCAGGGCCGGCGGCAAGTTGGCGTGCGTAATGGCTTGGCCATCTATCAAGCGGGCCAGGCGATCGCTGTCCAGCGTGGTTTGGCGGTCGCAAAGATACAGCGTTGCGCCATGGCAAAGCGCCATGAAAATCTCGTATACCGATACGTCGAAACTGAAGGAGTTGAACTGGAGGACGCGGCTGCCTCGATCGGCAGTTTTCAGCAACAGCATATTGCTGACACTGCGGTGCTCCACGGCCACACCCTTTGGCAATCCAGTAGAGCCGGATGTATAGATCACATAGGCGAGGTGCCGCGAGTGCAGACCCAGAGCCACGGGATCCGGATTGCTCTGCAGCTCATCCGCCCATGGCTCCGGTCGATCCAGCAGCAGGCTAGGCATGCCCTCCGGAACCTGCTCCTGCAACCACGACTGGGTTAGCCAGGCTTTCGGCCTGCAATCCTGGGACATGTACGCTTTGCGTTCGGCCGGATAGGCCGGGTCGATGGGTACGTAGGCAGCGCCGGACTTGAGCACGCCCAGCACCCCGACGAGCATTTCGATGCTGCGATCGACGCAGATCGCAACCCGATCGTCGGGACGAACACCGAGCGCGATCAGTCGATGGGCTACTTGGTTGGCCAGCCGGTTGAGCCGGTCATAGCTAACCGTTTGCGCGCCAAACACCACGGCAGGTGATTCCGGCAGCTCCGTCGCGTTCACCTCAATGTGCTGGTGCAGCAACACGCTTTCGTCAAAAGCAGTTTGAGTGGCATTGAAGCCGCGCAGCACCTGTTCGCGTTCGCCGGCACGGATCAGAGGCAGCTCGTTGAGGCATCGTCCTTCGCCCAGCGCAATGGCTTCCAGCAATACTTCCAACTGATCGACAAAGCGCCTGACCGTAGTGTCATCGAACAGCGCCTTGGCATATTCGATGCCCCCAGACAGGCCATCGGGTGTTTCATTGAGTGCCAGCAGCAAGTCGAAATGCGTGACGGTACGGGGCGTTTCAAGCGACACCAGCTGTAGGCCCGGAAGGTTCAATGCAGCGCCTTCATCCAGCTGGTTGAGTGTCAGGCCTACTTGGTAGATCGCGTTATGGCTGAGGCTGCGCACCGGCTGTACGGCATCCACTACCCGCTCAAACGGCACGGCCTGGTGGGTATAGGCCGCCAAGGTAATGTCCTTGACCTCCTTGAGCAGATTGTCCACGGTGGCGCCGGCATCGATGGGAATACGCAGCGCCAGCATGTTGACGAAATAGCCGATCAGCGGCTCGACCTCATCGCGCTCCCGATTTGCCACCGGTGTTCCGATCACGATATCGTCCTGCCCGCTCAGCCTCGCCAGCATTACGGACCACGCCGCCAGCAAGGTCATGAACAGCGTGACGTCGTGGCGCCGGCATAGCTTGCGCAAGCCATCGGCCAGGGCTTTGCCAAAGCGCACGGGCATGGTTCCGCATGCATGCTCCATTACCTGCGGGCGCGGGCGGTCCGTAGGCAATTCCAGCAGTGCGGGAGCGCCATCGAGCTGCTCCTTCCAGTAGCCAAGCTGCCGATCCAATGCACCATCGCGGAAACCATGGCGCTGCCACACCGCATAGTCCGCATACTGCAGGGAGAGCGAGGGCAACGGATCTGTCTGGCCACGGCTGAAAGCCGCATACAGAGCGGAGAGCTCTTTCACCAGCAAGCGGATGGACCAGCCGTCCGTCACGATGTGGTGCTGGGTGATAAGCAACAGGTGCAGGTGGTCATGCAGCTGCAATAGGCGGCCACGTATTAGCGGACCGCGTTCCAGATCAAATAACGTGTGGGCTTCGGAATGACGATGCTCATCCACTGCGGCCTGCTGCCGGCCGGGAGGAAGACCCTGCAGATCATATTCAACCAGGGGAAAGCTGCCGGCATGGTAGGTATCGATGACCTGCACCGGCTCGTCTTCAAGCATGCTGAAGCGCGTACGCAACACTTCATGCCTTTCCATGACACGCTCAAGCGCAGCCCTTAGCGCCGCCTCGTCCAGCCGCCCTTCGAGGCGAAGAACGGCCGGCAGGTGATAGGCCACGCTGGCCGCCGGATTGAGCTGCTGCAGGAACCAAAGCTGTCGCTGCGGCCAGGAAAGCGGTAGCGACTGTTCGCGTTCGGCTGGCCGGATGACCTCGGTCTGGCTGGAGATTTTCGCCTGAGCCCCTGCGCGCTTGAGCCGGAGCAGGAGCAGCTCGCGCTTCAGCGCGTCCCTATCGTTGTTCGCACTCATCGATGTAGTTCTCGTTCCTTGATTCGCCATGGCGTTGGTGTATCAACCGGAGATGCCGTCGCGCTCGCGCTGCAGCAGAAGTTTCAGTTCTTCGTCTGAAAGGCCATCGATGTCTTCGGCCAGCGCCTGGACGTCTTCTGCCGCAAATTGCGCGAGTTTTTCAGCCACGATCGCCTGGGCCAGCTTGGCCGGCGTCGCTGCTGCGAAGAACTGCAGCATGGGAACACTGACCCCAAGTGCCTTCCTGATCCGCACGATGCACTGGGTTACCAGCAACGAATGACCACCCAGTTCAAAAAAATCATCATGCCTGCCGGCACGCTCCACTCCCAGAAGTTCTCGCCAGATGGCGGCCACAGCCTGCTCGATTTCACCTTGTGGTTCCTCGTATGGCTGCGTGATGACAGCCGAGTGACCTGGTGCAGGCAAGGCTTGGCGATCGAGCTTGCCGCTGGTGGTAAGCGGCAGCGCTTCCAGTTGCACGTAGGCACTTGGGACCATGTAGTCGGCGAGCCGCGACTGCAATTGCTCACGCAGCCGTTGCGGGGAAATCCCCTCGCCCACTACATAAGCGGTGAGGCGCTGATCGCCGGGCGTGTCTTCGCGTACCGTCACTGCTGCTTCCAACACGCCCTCGCAGGCCAGCAGAGCCGCCTCGATTTCCCCCAGTTCGATGCGGAAACCGCGCAACTTGACCTGGAAATCGTTGCGGCCCAGATATTCGATCACCCCGTCCGCGCCACGCCGGGCCAGGTCGCCGGTACGGTAGAGCCGACCTCCCCTGCGCTCACCGAAGCGGTCTTCGACAAAACGCTCCGCCGTAAGCGCCGGCCGGTTCAAATATCCGCGTGCCACGCCGATACCCCCGATATGGAGCTCGCCTGGCACCCCTGTCGGCACCGGATGGCCTGCCGGATCGAGCAGGTAGATCTGCACGTTGGCGATGGGCCGGCCAATGGGCACCGCCGGACCAGTCCAGTCTGCGGTGCAGCGCCATGCCGTCACCTCGATCGCCGCCTCGGTTGGACCATATAAGTTGTATAGCTCGACACCAGGAAACATCGCTTCGAAGCGATGCTGCAAGGCATAGGTCAGTGCTTCGCCGCTGCAAAATACGCGGCGCAGGGAAGGCAGCGAAACACCTTCGGCCTCATTGAGAAACTGCTGCAGCATCGACGGTACGAAATGGACCGTGGTAATCGCTTCCGCGTCCAGGACGTCCAACAAGTACGAAGGCTGCTGATGCCCTCCAGGCTTCGCCAGCACGAGCCGCGCACCACTGAAGAGCGGCAGGAACATCTCGCCTACCGATACGTCGAAACTGTAGGGAGTCTTTTGCAACACCGCCTCGGCGGCGACGAGACGGAACTGATCGCGTGCCCAGCATAGGCGATTGAGCACGCCATCGTGCTGATTCATCACGCCCTTGGGCGTACCGGTTGAGCCGGAGGTGTAGATCACATAGGCCAGGTGCCGCGGCTCAAGCCCCAGCTCCGATGGCCGCGGATTGGATGCCGGCTGCCCTTCGTTGTCCGCCCAGTTGCCCTCCGCGTCCAG
>NZ_DATEJY010000011.1:0-7249 GCF_035277725.1 Dyella sp.
CGCGAGGTGGCGGGCTTCGTTCTGGACGGCGCGGCTTACGCTGTACTCAGCGACAGAAAGGACTAGAACGCATGCTGGACCTCAACGACTTGTACTATTTCGCAACCTTGGCGGAGCGTGGCAGCTTTACGGCGGCCGCAGGATGCTGGTCGAGGGAGCTCCGCCCACCAGCGCAAGCCTTTAGCGCACCGTTTCATCAGCGCAACAAAGAATTCCAAAGAGCGTATTTTTCATTCGATGGGTTCGCCATACGATGCCACAGCACTTCACATCAGCACGATGACGCGGATGCGTCCGCGTTTCCGATTCCCCCTTGAAACAAGGACAGAACCATGAAATGCGCAAACAAAGTTGCCATCGTCACGGGCGGCTCACGCGGCATCGGCGCTGCCATTGCCCGCAAACTTGCTGCAGAGGGCGCGACGGTAGCCATCGTGTACAAAAGCAACGCCGAGCAGGCGAAATCAGTCCTCGATACCATCGCGAACGCGGGCGGCACGGCCAAAGCATTCGCGGCTGACGTGACCGATCAGTCGGCCGCACAGGCAACCATCGAGGCCGTCGTGAAGCACTTCGGCCGCATCGATATCCTGATCAACAACGCCGGCGCGTTGGAGATGCGGAACTTTGGCGATATAGATAACGGACACGTGTCACGTCTTTTCAGCGCAAACATGGGCAGCGTGCTGAACATGATGCAGGCCGCCGCGCCTCATTTTCCGCCGAGTGGCGGACGCATCGTCAACGTATCCACCAACCTGATTTATTCGCCGCGCCCCGGAACGGCCATTTATGCTGCAAGCAAGGCTGCCGTTTCCGTACTGACGAACGCCTTCGCCAAGGAACTCGGCGCGCGTGGCATCACCGTCAATGCCGTCGCGCCATCGATGGTCAGCACCGATATGACCGCCGCTACGCCCGAGGCGCGTCGGCAGGCAGTGATCGCCAGCACACCTGCCGGGCGCATTGGGGAACCGACAGACATCGCCGATGTGGTCGCCTTCCTTGCCTCGGATGACTCGCGCTGGATCACCGGCCGTACGATGCTGGCCGACGGCGGCCTGACCGATGCGTTATGAGAAATGCCGAACATGTATGCGCTCACTGTGCGATTGAATATCAGGCCCCAATGCATGGAGGATTTCATGCGCGAACTGGCTGTGCTTCGCGTGCTGATCGAACGCGAACCGGACTGTCTACGCTTTGATGTTTTGCGAAATACCGAGCATCCTGGCGAGGTACTGATGATTGAGGCATGGAGTAGCCGTGATCATTTTGAACAAGTGCAATCGAAACGGGCCTACTACGCGCCCTACTTTGCACGCGTCAAATCCATGTGGCTGGATGAACGCCAGCTTGGCCATTGGGATGTCGTTTCGCCGGTAGCGACGCAACCCGGCTATGGTCTTTGAGAATCGAACCTGGTTCTCGTCGAAACTAGGGATGCTCTGATCCATTCCACGTACCCGTCACCGCACTGTATGCGCGCATCGCACAGCACCGACGGCGAAGGCATACTGGTTGTATGTCGAGACGGCGGGGCGAAGCGATGCGCGCATACAGTGCGGCCCCAACGTCTTGAATTTAAACGGTGGGGTGACGTCCAGAAGGCCCGCAGGCTGCGCCGCGCGGCTTGGCAAGACGGCCAGTCTTCCCGGCGCCGCGCAGCACACCCTGCGAGCCTTCTGGACGTCATGCCGGGCACGTGGAATGGATCAGAGCATCCCTAGCTGCTGCAAGCACAGCATTGTGTTGGGGTGCGTCTTTGGCTTAACCAACCTACAAGGTGCATGCGCAGTTTTTTTGTTGCTAGCTGACAGAATGCAGAAACGCGTCCAACGCCGCACCGCGATATTTCTCCCGGTGCAGCAGGATCGACAGTTTGCGGCGAAGATCGAGAAAGGGAGTTTTCAACGCGGCCAGTCGGCCGGTGGCGAGCGCATCAGTCACCGCCACTTCCGGCAGGCAGGCGATACCCAGGCCCGCTGCAACGGCCTGCTTGATCGCTTCGATCTGATCGAGTTCCAACACCGTTTCGCCGGGTGGCAACAGGGCGAGTGCGCGTTCGGTCGTGGCTCGCGTTGCAGAACCAGGCTCGCGCAACACCCAGCGCGCGCCGGCGAAGTGCTCGGGCTTCAGGGTGCGCTTTTTTGCCAAAAGATGATCGGGTGCCGCGCAAACCACCAAGGCATCGTCGCGCCAGGGATGCACTTCGAGCAGCGGATGCGTCACCGGGCCTTCGACGCAACCGACATCGAGGCTGTGATCGAGCATGGCAGCAGCGATGTCGTCCGTATTCGCCACGCGCAAACGGATAGCGACATGCGGATGCGCGCGCACGAACTCGCCCAGCAATTCACCCACGCGGTAATTGCCCACCGTGTTGCTCGCGCCAATGCGCAATTCGCCTGCCAGCGCCACCGTCTTGCCGGTGGCACGACGGCCGAACTCGGCATGACGCTCAAGCAGTTCCTGGGCAAGCGGCAGCAGTTCGCGCCCGCGCGCATTGAGGCGCAGCCGGCCGCGTTCGCGATCGAATACCGGCGCATCGAGCTGACGCTCCATTTCGGCCAGCGCCATGCTGGCTGCCGGCTGGGTAAGGTGCAGCCGCTCGGCGGCGGCGCGCACACTGCCGAGGAGGGCGACCTGCACGAATACATCGAGCTGACGGAGGCTGACGTTGAGCATCAGCCAATCTTATAGGCTTGATTAGATATTTCAAATTTTCCTAATACATGACGAATCGGACAATGACGCATCCCCACGGAACTGCCGTCATGAACGCCATCTCCCTACCCGCCGCCCCCACCCTGCAAATCCGCGCCTCCGGTCTGTTGCTGGCCGTGGTTATCGCGCTGGCGGCGTGGTGGCTGGGCCGCCAGGTGCCGCTGATCGGCGGTCCGGTGTTCGGCATCGTGATCGGCATCGCGGTGCGCAACCTGCTCTCGCCAGGGGAGCGCTTCAACCCGGGCATCCAGTTCGCCAGCAAGCAGATTCTGCAGTGGTCGATCATTGCGCTGGGGTTCGGGCTGAGCCTTACCCAGGTCGCCAAGACCGGGCTGGAATCGCTGTCGGTGACCCTGGTGACGATGAGCGTGGCGTTCGCCTCGGCCTGGCTGCTTGGCCGCGTGCTGAAAGTGCATGACAAGCTCAAGATCTTGATCGGCGTGGGTACCGCGATCTGTGGCGGCTCGGCGATTGCCGCAGTGACGCCGATCATCAAGCCGGACGATCACGATACGGCGTTCGCGATCTCCACCATCTTTCTGTTCAACATCGTGGCGGTACTGCTGTTCCCGCTGCTGGGCCATGCGCTGCATCTGTCCGATCTCGGTTTCGGGCTGTGGGCAGGCACGGCGATCAACGACACCTCTTCGGTCGTCGCTGCTGGTTACAGCTACAGCACGGCGGCAGGCGATTACGCGACGATCGTGAAGCTGACGCGCGCCACGCTGATCATCCCGATCTGCCTGGTGCTCGCCATCGTGGTAGCCATGCGTGAGAAGCGCGCGGCGAAGCACGCCGGCGTGGTCAGCGACTTCAAACTGAGCCGCATCTTTCCGTGGTTCATCCTGTGGTTTCTGGTGGCTTCCGCGGTGCGTACGGCGGGTTTTGTGCCGAGCGAGATCCAGCCGGCGATTCATCTGGCGGCGGAGTTCATGATCATCGTGGCGCTTACTGCGATCGGCCTGTCGGCGAATCTGCGCAAGATGGCGTCGACCGGTGTACGGCCGATTCTGCTGGGCCTCGGTGTATGGGCGGCAGTGTCGGTGAGCAGCCTGCTAGTGCAGTTGGTAATCGGGCAGCTGTGACGTAGGTTGGGGTGCGAACCCCAACATTGCTCTCCCATCTGCATCCCGATGTTGGGGTCCGCACCCCACCTACGCTCGCCCTTGCTCGGCCAGTGTCAGCGCGACTTTGTCGCGCAAATACACCGGCAATGCGTGCTCCGGCGCCACGACACGACCCGCTTTGAATTCACTTACCGCCAGCGTTGCAACATGACGCGCCTGCGGATAGCAGCTGCCATCGGCAGAACGAGGTTCCACACCGAGACGGGCAAGCAAGGCGGCGTGGTACGTCGCCCAACCGGAACCGGCCACGTTCCATGCATGAGCTTGCGGCAAGACCAGCGAATCAGCAGTGCAGACGCGCTCTTCGTCCAGCGCGATCAAGCCGCCTTCATCATCACGCTGGTAGCAAGCCGCATAGATCTCGCCCATGCGTGCATCGATGACGGCCAGGATCGCGGCATCGTCTTCCGGCGCTTCCAGCGCCAGCGCTGCCAGCGAAGAAACGGGAATCACCGGCCGGTCCAGCGCCATCGCCATGCCTTGCGCCAGCGACACGGCCAAACGCACGCCAGTGAACGCACCGGGGCCGCGCCCCACCGCAATGGCGTCCAAGGCATGTTTGCCGATGCCCGCTTCCGCCAGCAGCTCATCGGCCATCGGCAGTACGCGTTCGGCGTGGCGGCGTGGTGCCAGCTCGCTGCGGGCGACGAGGGTTTCACCGTGCACCAGGGCGACGGAGCAGGCTTCGGTGGCGGTTTCGATGGCGAGCAGGTTCATCGCGGCATTCTCGCATGCCTATGTGGATTGGGAGGACAAGTCCACGATGCTGGGATTGTCATCCCAGCCTACGCGCTCAATACCGCTTCGCCTTGGGGTTGTAATAACTCGTATCGCTTGCCTCCAGCAATTGACGCATCGCTGGACCCAGCTGCTTGAAACGGTGCGACGCCAACACTTCCTTCTTGCCGGGAATGTCGTACTGCCCGGATACGCCTTCCCGTTGTACATCAGCAGGCAGATCCGCCGGCCGCGGCAATTGCTCCGGCCAATGCTGGGCGTGCAACGTCAGCGCAGGGCACCAGTGCCGGTTGTCGGGATGTACCGGTTCGCGCTCCTTGATATGCAGCACCGCGCGCCTGCCGAACTCCGCCACGAACGCATGATAGAAGTCGTACTCGAGCGTGTTTTCGAACGTCGGCTGGATGCCGTCGATCACGTTGAAGAAGCGCGGATCGTTGCGTGCAATAAAAAACTGCGTCGACAGCGTCTGCTTGCGCTTCACGCCGAAGTCATTGCCTAACGTATTGAGTACCTTCGCCGCGCCCAGCTTCATCTTCGCGAAGGGATGATGCAGACGCCGCCATTGCACGCGTTGATCGGTGCTCCACGTCGACGCCGCCAGGTAAGCCTCGGGATGGCGATCGAGCAGATCGATGTAGCGCTGGATCACCGCTTGATCGAACACCCAGGTATCGGCCTCGACGTGCACAAGATATTGCGGGTTATAGATCTCCACCGCTGCCCGGCAGGACTGCCGCAGCAAGTTCAGCGCACCGTCGATGATGGAACGCGGCTGGCACCGCACCAGCACGTTCTCCATGTGCGCGGCGTAAATGGGATCGGAGCAGGCATGCACGATCGGCCACGGCTCGGCATAGTTCAGCTTGATGATTTCCTGATTGATGCGCGCGCAGTCGGGACGTTCGTGGTTGGTCATGCAGACCACCGCCTTGGGGCGAGGCTCGATAGCGGCCGGCTTCGGCAGGCCTGCAGTGGCGATATCGGCTTCGTTTCGTACTTCCATGCGCCCTGCTCGGATGGGAGTTGCTTGACGTCAGTCCAGCACTATAGCGCCATTGCAACGGACCTCTTGTCGTTGGAGTCGCGCTTTACCAGGGTTTTGTGGGCTGGGATGCAATCTCGGCTTTTTTCAGATGGCGCCCACCTCAACCCTCCTCTGCGAGCAGGGAGGGAGCAAGACGCCCGCGCTTTGGCACACCCCCACCCGCACCTTACAATGCCGGTTTCTATGCCTATCCACGCGCGCTTGTGCCCCGGCGCGCCAATGCGAGTCCCCGATGGAAAAGAGTTTCGAGCCCCGCCCGATCGAGTCGAAGTGGTATGCCCGCTGGGAACAGAGCGGCGTGTTCCACCCCGCCGGCCATGGCGAGCCGTACTGCATCCTGCTGCCGCCGCCGAACGTCACCGGCACCCTGCACATGGGCCACGCGTTCCAGCAGACCGTGATGGACATGCTGATCCGCTACCAGCGCATGCGCGGCATGAATGTGCTCTGGCAGGTGGGCACCGACCACGCGGGCATCGCCACGCAGAAGATCGTGGAAAACCAGCTCGCGGTAGAGAGCAAGACCCGCCACGACCTGGGTCGTGAGCCATTCGTGGAGCGGGTGTGGCAGTGGAAAGAGGAATCCGGCTCCACCATCACCAACCAGATGCGCCGCCTCGGCGTCGCCGCCGACTGGTCGCGCGAGCGCTTCACCATGGACGAGGGCCTGTCCGCCGCGGTGCGCAAGGTGTTTGTGGACTGGTATCGCGCGGGCTTGATCTATCGCGGTAACCGTCTGGTGAACTGGGATCCGGTGCTGGGCACGGCGGTGTCCGATCTGGAGGTGAACAACGTCGAGCGCGATGGGCACATGTGGTCGATTCGCTATCCGACTATCGACGGAACGGACAGCCTGGTCGTTGCCACAACTCGACCTGAAACCATGCTCGGGGACGCCGCCGTAGCAATTCACCCCGATGATGAGCGCTACAAGCATTTACACGGAAAACGATTGCGCTTGCCGATTACGGGACGCGAAATTCCGGTAATTCTGGATGAGTATGTTGACCGCGAATTTGGAACTGGAGCGGTAAAAATCACGCCTGCCCACGACTTCAATGATTATGTCATTGGCCAGCGGCATGGCTTGCCTCAATTCAATGTATTCACGCTGACAGCCAAGGTTGTTAGCGACTCAGACTGGACTGGTAGCGTCATTAAACCAGGTGGCGCAGGCAAGGTGCGCAGCAATTACGTCGACATGGCCGTGGACATCGGCGTCCCGACCAAGTACCAGGGGCTAGATCGCTACGAAGCACGCAAGGTCGTGCTTGCCGACCTCGACGCAGCCGGTCTTCTAGTCGAAACCAAACCGCACAAACTGCAGGTGCCGGTCAGCCAGCGCTCGGATGCGGTGATCGAGCCCATGCTCACCGACCAGTGGTTCGTCGATCTCACCAGCGACACGCAAAAGGATGGGCGCCCGGGTGGACGCAAGGCCATCACCGAACCCGCACTCGACGCCGTGCGCTCGGGCGCGATCAAGTTCGTGCCGGAGAACTGGACCACCACCTACACGCAGTGGCTGGAAAACATCCAGGACTGGTGCATCAGCCGCCAGCTGTGGTGGGGCCATCGCATTCCGGCGTGGTACGACGAAGCTGGCAAT
>NZ_DATEJY010000012.1:0-7767 GCF_035277725.1 Dyella sp.
CAAGGAAATCGGGCTGCTCGAACGCAACCTGGAATTTCTTGCCAACGTGGGTTCCATCAGTCCGTATGTGGGTCTGTTCGGTACCGTGTGGGGCATCATGGGTGCCTTCCAGGGCCTGGGCGAAATGAAGGACGTCACCATCGCCGTGGTGGCGCCGCACATCTCCGAGGCGCTGATCGCCACTGCGATGGGTCTGTTCGCGGCGATTCCGGCGGTGTGGGCGTACAACCGCTACGCCAACAAAGTGGAACGCGTCGCCTCGCGCTATGAAGTATTCCAGGAAGAGTTCTCCTCCGTACTGCAGCGCCAGATCCAGATCGACGAAAATCACTAAGAGGCCGCGACCATGCGTAGCTCCGCGCGCCACAAGCGTTTCAAGCTCAAATCCGAAATCAACGTCGTGCCCTACATCGACGTGATGCTCGTGCTGCTGATCATCTTCATGGTCACCACGCCGATGCTCAACTCCAACGTCGACGTCAACTTGCCGCAAGCCAACGCCAAGTCGCTGCAGGACAAGAAAGAGCCGGTGATCGTTTCGGTCGATACCCAAGGCCAGATGTATCTCACCCTGGGCACCAGCAAGAAGGAACCGATCGACGCCGATGCGCTGAAGGTGAAGGTCGGCGCGTTCGTCAAGCAGAATCCGGATGTGAGCGTGCTGGTCGCGGGTGATCGCGACGGCAAGTACGACGGTGTCTATCAGGTACTGGCCTTGTTGCAGCAGGCCGGTGTAGCCAAGGTCGGGTTGATGAGTGCGCCGGAGTCGGGCAAGCCCAATGGACGACCGTAACGCCAAGGGCACTCCGCTCGCGGTCGTACTATCGGCCGTTCTCCATCTGGGTATCGTCGCCTTCCTGTTCCTGGCGATGCTGCCCTGCACGGCGTACGAGAAATTCCTCACCGCGCTGCACCTGCCCAACCCGATCACCTGTACGCCACCGCCGCTGCAGCTCAGCGGTCCGGTGATCGAGGCCACGCTGCTCGGCAATACGGCTGCGCCGCCGCCGAAATCGGAGAAGGTGAAGCCGGTGCCAAACACGGTGCCGCCGCCGCCTTCCGTGCCCCCGCCGCCGCCCCCGCCCGTGCAGCAGCCCAAGCCAAGCCCATTGCCGCCGCCGCCGGAACATCCGGACGTGGTGGATCAGGAGCGCGTGGTGCAGGACGCCCTGGAAAAGGCCGAGAACGCCAAGAAAGAACAGGAAGAAAAGCAGCGTCAGCGGCAGGCTGAGTTGGACGCCCAGGCGGCCAAAAAGAAAGCCGAGCAGGAAAAAGTGGATCAGCTGTTCAAGCAGCTCGATGCCGCGTCGGCGCAGACGCAGAAAGCCGATACCAAGGCCAAGCAGGCCAAGCAACAGCTGGCGGACATCAAGAATGCGCAAACCGATGGGCAGGAGAACCTGCCCAACGCGAACCAGCGCCAGACCGGCAACAATTCCAACAGCACGCTGCTATCGCAGTACATGGCCGCAATTCAGAACGCCGTCACGCAGAATTGGATCAGGCCGGATAACATGCCGAACGCGCCGTGCGTGGTTCACATCGTGCAGATCCCCGGTGGGCAAGTGCTGAGCGCCAAGGCGTCGCCCAGCTGCCCGTATGATGCGGCCGGCAAGAAATCCGTCGAGGATGCCGTGCTACGTGCGCAACCGCTGCCTTACCAGGGTTTTGAAAGCGTGTTCCAGCGCGACATCAACTTCACCTTCATTCCGCAGTGAGCTAGCCCCATGCGCAGATCTTCCCGATCATTACTTACCCTCGTCCTGCTGCTGATCGCGGCGCTGGTGACGGGCCCTGCCTTCGGCCAGGCGTTGAACGTGCAGATCGTCGGCGGCATCAAGTCGGCCACCCCGGTCGCCGTGGTGCCGTTCGCACAGCAAGGCGCGCCGCTGCCGACGGACATTGCCGACGTGATCCGCAACGACCTCAACCGCTGCGGCAAATTCCGCTCGCTTGCGGTCAGTGAAATCGTCGAGCAGCCCAGCCAGGGTTCGGACATCAAGTTCGCCACCTGGCGCTTGCTCAAGCAGGACTACATCGTGATCGGCCGCATCAAGGATGCCGGCAACGGCATGGTGACGGTGGAATACGAGCTGTGGGACGTCAACCGCCAGCAACGTCTGCTTGGCGAGGCGATGTCGCCGGCGGCCACCAGCGATCTGCGCAGCGTCGCGCACCAGATCGCCGACAAGATCTTCCAGCAGATCACCGGCATCCCCGGCGCGTTCTGGACGCGGATTGCCTACGTCACGATGGTCGGCACCGGCAACAATGCCAATTACTCGCTGATCGTGGCCGATTCGGATGGCTATAACCCGCAGGTGGTGGCGCGCTCGCACGAAGCGCTGCTGTCGCCCAAGTGGTCGCCGGATGGTTCGCGCATCGCCTACGTGTCGTTCGAAAGCGGTGACTCGGCCATCTATATCCAGAACATTTCCACCGGTGCCCGCCAGTTGATCTCAGCCCGCAAGGGCATCAACGGCGCGCCTGCCTGGTCGCCCGATGGCAGCAAGCTCGCGGTGGCGCTCTCCTATACCGGCAACCCCGAGATCTACGTGATGGACCTGGGCAGCCGCCAGGAAACCCGCCTGACCCGCAGCCTGGCCATCAATACCGAGCCGGTCTGGGCGCCGGATGGCCAGAGCATCTATTTCACGTCCGACCGCTCCGGCCGGCCGCAGATCTATCGCGTTGCCGCGTCCGGCGGCACGCCCGAGCGCGTCAGCTTCCAGGGCCAGCAGAACCTCAATGCCGCGGTCAGCTACGATGGCAAGCAGATTGCCATGGTGCAGGCCAATGGGAACGTGTATCGTATCGCCATCATGGACCAGAGCCTCGGTGGCCAGGTGCGCTTCATCTCGCCCGGTCCGATTGACGAATCGCCAAGCTTCGCGCCGAACGCCAGCATGTTGATCTACGCCGCCACCGATGGAAGCCGAGACGTGCTTTACGCCGTATCGAACGATGGCATGGTGCGTCAGCGCTTGGCACTTGCCGACGGCGATGTTCGCTCGCCGGCTTGGGGACCCTATCGCAAGCAATGATTTGATCCAGCCGCCCTCCTGAGGGAAGGTGGCTGGGACGACCCGAGAGGGGGCCGGAGCATGCGAATGTTCCGGTCGGGCGTGACCGTTTGCCATGCCTGTTTTGCTGGCCTCTGCAGTACAATGCGTGGCTATGCTTTAAAGTGAAGAAAAAATAAAAACTACAGCCGGTCCACCGGCGACTACTGACCTGTAACCGCAATCGTCATTGACTGTCGGAAACCAAACCCGTTTGAAGGAACGTCACCATGAATAAGACCGTTCGTATCGCCCTGGTCGCCCTGCTCTGCGTCGGTGCGGCCGCTTGCTCCAAGAAGCAGGAAGTTAAGCCCCAGGCTCCGCAGCAGGAAACCCAGCAGCAGGCTCCGGCCCAGACCGGTGAGCACAAGTACACCGCTGCTGACCTCGACACCGATGCCTGCCTGAAGCAGCGCACCGTGTACTTCGACTTCGACAAGGACGAAGTGAAGCCGGAGTTCCAGCAGATCATGCAGTGCCATGCCAAGTTCCTGCAGGACGTGCCGACCGCTCGCATGCGCCTGGAAGGCAACGCCGACGAGCGTGGCACGCGTGAGTACAACCTGGGCCTCGGCGAGCGTCGTGGCAATGCCGTGTCCAGCGCACTGCAGGCCAATGGCGGTTCGTCCAGCCAGATCAGCGTGATCAGCTACGGCAAAGAAAAGCCGGTGTGCCGCGAGCACAACGAAGATTGCTGGAGCAAGAACCGTCGCGTTGAGATCGTCTACACGGCGACATAATGGTGGTTCGATTGGCTCATCGCTTCACGGCCAATCTCAGCATGGCGGGCGCCTTGGCGTCCGCCATGCTGTTTATGGCGCCCGTGCATGCGCAGAATTCCCCCATGAGCCTGGCCGATCGCGTTGCCCGCCTCGAGCAGCAACAGCAGAACCAGGATCAGAACAAGCTCAACCAGCTCAATCAGCTGCAGCAAATGCAGCAGACCATGCAGCAGATGCAGGGCCAGATCGAAGAACTGCAGCACCAGGTGCAGCAGTTGCAGGATCAGAGCAAGGCGCAGTATGCCGATCTGGACAGCCGCGTCGGCCGCCTGGAAAAACAGGGCAGCGCAAACCCCGCGCCTTCTTCTAGTGCACCGCCCGCAGCCAATGCATCGGCACCCGGCAGTGCGGCTTCCGCCGCTGCGCCACCTGCCGCCGCCGCGCCAGCAGCACCCGCTCAATCGCCAGCCCAGAAGGCTGCTGCGCAAAACGCCTATAACGCCGCCTTCAAATCCCTGCGCGCAGGCGATTACGTCTCGTCATCGCGCGGGTTCCGCGAGTTCATCCAGAAATACCCCAACGACGCGCTGACGCCGAATGCGTTCTATTGGCTGGGCGAGTCCTACTATGCGACCACCAACTACCAAGTTGCGGTGGAAGCCTTCAAGCATCTGCTGAACCAGTATCCGCAAAGCGAAAAAGTGCCGGATGCCACGCTCAAGCTCGGCTACAGCCAGCTTGAAATGAAACAGACGGACGCGGGCGTCGCTACGCTGAAGTCGGTGGTCAGCAAATATCCCAATTCCAACGCGGCCAAGTTGGCCCAGGAACGCCTGCGGCGCATTTCGCAGCAGACGGCGCGGTGAGGTTCAAGTGGTGAGCAGCAGTCCGGTGAACGTGGAAACCGCCACGCCGGTCCAGCCTGCGGGCGAGCGTTTGCGCATCACCGAGATCTTCCATTCGATCCAGGGCGAAGCCGATGCGATCGGCTGGCGCACCGTCTTCGTGCGACTCACTGGCTGCCCGCTGCGTTGTGTTTGGTGCGATACCGAGTATTCGTTCTACGGTGGCAACTGGCGCGATATCGATGACATTCTTGCCGAGGTCGCTTCCCATGGTGCCTCGCACGTATGCGTCACCGGTGGTGAACCGCTGGCGCAGAAGCGTTGCCTGATCCTGCTGCGCAAGCTCTGCGATGCCGGCTATGAGGTATCACTGGAAACATCCGGCGCGCTCGACGTTGCCGATGTCGATCGGCGCGTGCGCAAGGTGATGGACCTGAAGGCACCCGATTCCGGTGAAGCGCAACGCAACCTGTGGTCGAACCTCGATCATCTGCTGCCGCACGATCAGGTCAAGATCGTGATCGCCAGCCGCGCTGATTACGAATGGGCGCGCGGCGTCGTGGCCGAGCATCGCATCGAGCAGCGTTGCATGGTGCTGTTCTCGCCGGTGCACGGCGCGGTCGAGCCGCGCGCGCTGGCGGAATGGATCATCGAAGACAAACTGCCCGTGCGTTTTCAACTGCAGCTGCACAAGCTGCTGTGGAATGATGCGCCGGGGCATTGACGTAGGTTGGGGGTGCGAACCCCAACATCGAAATGCCTGTACATGTGACGATGTTGGGATTCGCATCCCAACCTGCGTGGTTGCGCAAGAGATAAAACCTTACGCCCCGGCCTGTGTCGCCGGTCAGCGCTCCCGGCCGGTGACCGGCCGTTCCGCACTTGGAAATAATCACCATGTCAGCTTCCACACCCCGCAAAGCCGTCATCCTCGTTTCCGGCGGCATGGACTCCGCCGTCACCATCGCCATCGCCCGCGAACAGGGCTTTCAGGTGCACGCCTTGAGCGTCGCCTATGGCCAACGCCACAGCTCCGAACTGGATGCCGCGGCACGCGTTGCACACATGCTCGGCGCCGTCGAGCACAAGACCGTGCACGTCGATCTGCGCAGCATCGGCGGTTCCGCGCTCACTGCCGACATCGACGTGCCGGAGCAGGGCAGTGACGGCATCCCCGTGACCTACGTGCCTGCACGCAACACCATCATGCTGTCGGTGGCACTGGGTTGGGCCGAAGTGCTCGGCTCTACGGATATCTGGTGTGGCGTCAACGCGGTGGATTACTCCGGCTATCCCGACTGCCGTCCGGCTTTCATCGAAGCGTTCGAGCAACTTGCCAACGTTGCCACCAAGGCCGGCGTGGAAGGGGCGGGCATCCGCATCCACGCGCCGCTGATGGCCATGAGCAAGGCCGACATCGCCCGCGAAGGCCATCGTCTCGGCTTGGATTTTTCAGCCACCGTCAGCTGCTACCAGGCCGATGCCGAAGGCCGCGCCTGCGGCCGCTGCGACGCATGCCGCCTGCGTGCGCAGGGTTTTCGTGAGGCCGGCCTGCCCGACCCCACCCGCTACGCCTGAGAAATACCCAAATCGGCCGCATTGCTTGTGCCAAGGCCGCCCAGACCTTAAAATTGCCAGCTTACTTTTCCGGGCCGTTAGCTCAGCCGGTAGAGCAGCGGACTTTTAATCCGTTGGTCGACAGTTCGAATCTGTCACGGCCCACCAAGACATCCTCCGACGACATCCTGTCATCTCGGAAACAAAAGACCCCGCCGAAAGCGGGGTTTTTTGTTGTTTGCGATTCGCCTATTGCGATGGCTGCCAGCCTCGATCTGAGCAATCACGAGCAAGTGATGCACGCCTACCGAGAAGAACGTGCAAATAGGGCAAACACTTACATCAAAATAGGACGAACGCTTGCGGAAAAATCGTCTTTCGTTGCTTCCGTGTGTTGATTCATTCTGATCGCGGGGAATCCTTCCACCAAGCAGAGGACGCGCCATGTTTTGCTTTTCCCGCAACTTTCTTCGTCGAACGATTCTGACTACCGTGACGGCCTTGAGCATGACCACCGTGGTTGCCGCACAAGCTGCGACACCAGCTTCTGGGTTAGGGCAATCATGGCCTAACGCACCCGACGTCAGCGCCAATCCGCACTACCACGTGTACCGGTTTGACCGCGATGGTGTGGCATATATCCAGGTCAATGATCTTCAAGGCAAGGTACGCGCTGCCTTTGGGATTGCACAGAGCGTGCCGTTTGCGCTGCCGATGGGTGTCGATACACAAAACGTCACCACAACTGCTGGTAGTTCGCCTACGGATTTGATGCAAGTGGTCTATCAGGACAACAGCATGACCGTTGAGGCGGAGTCGCAAGCCGATGGAAGCGTAAGCATTACGGCAAATGCCGCATGTCAGGATCCCGAGCATTGCACACAGAACGCCATTGTTGTTCGGTAGTGATGCTCCTGCATCGTGATGCTAGTTTGCCCACAGGCGAACATTTTCGATGACGTGATTCCGATTCGAACTTCGCGAAGCGGTGTCGCTGAGTAATGCGGTAAAGCGTATGCCAGTGGGGATGGCACGGAAGCGTGCATTTCCCTGGAATAAACGAGCCAATAGCTGCAGTTCACTATCGGTCTTTGCGCTGGTGCCCAGTTTGGGCGCCAAGCGCTGCCGCTCCTTAGCTTGCAAAATGCCATAAGCCACCTGGGATTCATCCAGCATGCCATCTAAGCGCAGCACCACCCACGGAATGCCATTTAGTCGTCCCTTGCGAACAGTTAGGTGAATGCCAATGCATGCAGGTGACGTGCTAATCGTCACGGCTGCCTCGCAGGCCATGCGATAGATGGCTGCCTGCAAAGCCTCGTTCAAAAAACGAAGACCCTGGCGCCCCGGTGTTTCGCAGGAATAGGGAATGCCTACCTCACGCAGGGCCTTGCCGATCGTTTCTTCCAAAGCAGCCGCCAGGCCGCGTTCCCGCCATGCACTGGGGTGGATGCTTTCAGCAAGATGATAGACGTTCTTCTGGACATCCAAAAAATCCTTGCCATAGTCGTCCCGTGCGTCGGCGGGAACAAAACGTTGAAGAACGCGAACGTAATCCATGCGCAGTGCGCCCGCCACGCA
>NZ_DATEJY010000013.1:0-32671 GCF_035277725.1 Dyella sp.
AAAAAAACATGAACGAGCAAATCCTGAAACGCAACGAATTCTTCGAAGAAAACTTCGCAGACCTGGATCTGGCCGACACCCTGCTGGAAGCAAAATCTTTCGAAAGCTGCTCTTTCACCCAATGCTCGTTCAACGAAGCCACGCTAAAGCAATGCAAGTTCGTGGATTGCGAGTTTCGAGCTTGCGATGCGAGCAACGCCAAGCTTACCGGCACAAAATTCAGCGGCGTCGTGTTCGAGGAATGCAAGTTATTGGGCGTGGATTGGACCCGCGCCGACTGGCCGCGCTACGCCGCGCCAGGAAAATTGGCTTTCAGAAAGTCTCTTTTGGATTACTGCAATTTCTTCGGCGTCTCGCTTCCCGAATTGATCATGGAAGAGTGCCGCGTCGTCGGTGCGGACTTTCGAGAGGCCGACTTCACCAAGGCAAGTTTTATTTATTCCGTTTTTACGGAAACCATGTTCGGCAGGACCAAGCTGGCGAACGCGGATTTCAGCGAGGCCACGGGCTACGCATTGGATATCCGCGACAACCTCATCAAGGGCGCAAAATTCACTCGCTCGGAGGCCATCGGCTTGCTTTACGGCCTGGATATCGAGCTGGTCGACTGAACCTATCGGGCCAGTCGTGATAGGTCCTTTGGACAAAAGAACAAAAAATTTTCGGGCAGCCTGTCGAAATCCGCCTTCGCCGTTCGTCACCATAGTGAAGATCGGGCAGCCAGCCCGATGGATGCCCCCTATCAGGAGACGACCATGCCGCAGTACCTGATTTCCACCTATATTCCCGCGGACTTCGACCCGTCGCAGGTCACCGAAGAGACCATCGAAGCCATCCACGCGCTCAACCGGGAAATGATCGCCGCGGGTGTCAGGAAGTTTGCATGTGGCCTGAGCCCGAAGGCAGTGACCGTGACGTCGCAAGCCGGTGGCGAAGTCATCGTCACCGATGGGCCGTATATCGAGGCCAAAGAGTACGTCGGCGGTCTTTCGATACTGGAAACCGACAACCTGGAGGAGGTGTTGGCGTGGGTGCGCAAAGGCGCCAAAGCGCTGCCAGGAGTGGTCGAAGTGCGGGAGATTTTCTTCAATCCAGCCCCTGCAGAGGATTGAGCAGCCATGCACAACAACACGATGGGCGCGTTCCTGATGAAATGCTCCGTCCTGCTTATCGGGCTCGGGGTGATTCATCATGCGATGGCGCAAGACGCGGCAAACCCCTATCCCAAAATGGCTCCGGTCGATCAATACCTGATGCCGGATCGGAATGCGGAGATTGCGTTGGCACGCAGCGCGGCGCCCGCATCCATCTCGCGTGATGCGACGGTATTAGTGCTGGGGCGCAAGGGCTACGAAAAGGCGGTCGAAGGCAAGAACGGATTCGTATGCGTCGTGGGCAGAAGCTGGACGGGACCCTTCGACTGGCCCGAATTCTGGAACCCGAAAATACGCGCCGCCGATTGCCTGAATCCGCAAGCTGCGCGTTCGATCGTTCCGATCTTTTATCTTCGCGCCAAGCTGGCGATGGCGGGGCGTTCCAAGGCGGAGATGCTGGCGGCGGTCAAAGATGCCTATGCGCATAAACAATTGCCGGCGCTCGAAAACGGCGCGATGGATTACATGATGTCGAAATCGTCGTATCTCACCGAGGAAGGGATGCACAACATGCCGCATCTCATGTTCGACACCTTGGTCAAGGACGGCAAGGATTGGGGTTCCGGCGCAGAGGGCTCGCCGGTAATGTCCAGCCCGTATTGGTTCATCACGCCCCAGGCAGTCAGCCAGGCGAACGGATTGCCGCCGATTCTCGTGTTCCTGGTGGGCGCGCCGACCTGGTCCGACGGATCGCCGGTGGACATGCATCACTGATGCGTTACGCCCCTGCACGATGGCGCTTTTCGAGATAACGCACGAGAGCACGCTCCTGTCTATCACCACGCAAGCTTGCAAAGGCTTGCGCGGTGAGACGGCCATCGAACCAATCGGTGATTATCTGCGGGTCGATATAGGAAGAACGGCACACGGCGGGCGTATTGCCCATGGTGTCGGCAACCTCCTTGATCACACTGGTGACCACGCGCGTACGCGCACGCAGTCCACCTGTTTCCGGCAACGGACGTTTGGCCAGTAACTTCGCAGCTAGCAGCGTCGCGCCCCAGGTGCGAAAGGTCTTCGCCGTAAAGCATGCTTCATCGGTAGAGCCTGCAGCTTCCCGCAAGTATTGATTCACTTCCGTGGAATCCACCGGGCGGCGAACGCCATCGTCATCCAGGTACTGGAAAAGCTTTTGTCCCGGCAGCTTGTGGATGCTGCGGATGATCCTGGCAAGACGCTTGTCATCCAGTTCCACGTCGCGCTCGACACCGCTCTTGCCCTTGAACACAAAACGCAACCGGCCGCGCTCGTGCTTGAGATGCCGGGAACGCAAGGTCGTCAAGCCGTAGCTGCCGTTCTCGCGCACGTAGTTTTCGTTGCCTACGCGGATCAGGGTTTTGTCCAGCAGCGCGACGATCGTCGCCACCACCTTCGCCTGGCAAAGTCCCGGCAGCGCCAAGTCGTTGCGTACCTTGCGGCGAATGGACGGCAGCGCCAGGCCAAACGCGACCAGATTGGCAAATTTGCCCGCATCGCGAAATTGCCGCCAACCCGGGTGATAGCGGTATTGCTTGCGGCCGCGATCATCGCGTCCGGTGGCTTGCAGATGTCCGTGCGGATCCACGCAAATCCACACATCTTTATAAGCCGGCGGTATCGCCAAACTGCGAATGCGCTGCAGAATCCGCTGATCGGTCACCGCACGACCGGTGCGGTGGCGGTACGCAAAACCTTTGCCGCAGCGAACGCGCCGAATACCCGGTTCCCGGTCGCTGACGTACACCAGGCCTCGCGCACGAATGCGCTTTTTTAAAACGGTCGATGTCGATACAGCCATCGCATTGCCATCGATCTAGCCAAGCCGAACGTAAGACATTGATCAGCAGTCGGCGTTGACGGGATGTGATGAGCCGATAGTGGCAACGATCGGCTCAAATCCGGTGAACAAGATGTGCAGGCTTTTACAGCCTTGGCGTAAGCGACAGTTGCTTTTGCGACACGGGGAGCCGGGTGATTCGTTGGTGACAGGCCAGCCAATAAATCACCCGAGATTCCCGTAGCGTCAGAACTTGTACTTGGCCTGAAAATTCACCTCACGCCCTTCAATCGAACGCGCCAGGATCACGCCACCGGTAGTGGCAGCACCGAGGATGCGTGCGTTTCCTTCGGTCAAACCGATCTGGTTAGTGACGTTCGTGCCTTGCACGGTGAACGCCCACTCCTTGCCGACGTTGGCGGCCACGCCAAAGGCCAGGTCGTAGTAATGCCCAAGCGGTTGCAGTTCCTGTTGGTCGCTGTAGTGGCTACCGATGTATTCGTAGGTCACCCATGCGGTCAACGAACCCCAGCTGGTCGGGATTTCATAAGACGGCGTCAGGCGTGCCTGGAAGGTGGGCTGGCGGGCCAACTGGTAGCCATTGAACTGGTTCGACTTGCTGCACACCACCTGGGTCGTTTCACCCTGGTAGGTGTAGCAACCATTGCTGTGGGTGTACTGCGAATCCTGGTAATTGCCGGACAGGTTGATCGACAGGTGTTCGATCGGCTTGGTCGTGATGTTGAAGTTCACGCCCTTGGATTGCGAGCCGTACAGATAGGAAACCGTCTCCGTAGTATTGCCGACCGCCACGAGCAGGCTGGATGGTACGCCGCTGAAGAGACGCCGATAAGCCGAGATGTCGGCGTAGATCCAGTTCGCTTCGTATTTGAAGCCGATCTCCATGTTGTGCATCTTTTCGACCGGCGTGTTCGGTAGCGTGGCCAGGTCGGTGAACGACGGAAAATGCACGCCATCGCTCAACCGCGCATAAGCGCTCATGTGTGCATCGAAGGCGTAGTTGGCGCCGAGCGTCCACGATGGTGCGGTTTTGCCGTAGTGAATCGCGGTGCTGCCGGGAACCAGGTAGCGGGACTTGTTGTTGTACAGCGTCGAGGCGTTGGCATCCATGTCACCCGTCGCGACGTTGCCGAGCGAGGCGTGCAAATGCTGATACTCGTCGCGGATGCCCGCATCGAACAGCCAGTTGTCGATTTTCCAGCTGTCGCTCAGGAAAAACGCAGTGTTCAATCCCGTACCCTCGACATGCTGCGCGGTGGTCGGACCGGTGGTGAAGCCCTGCGGGCTCGCCACTTGCCACGTCTGCGTGCCGTTACTCAGCGAGACGGCGATCGGCGTTGGGTTGTTCTTCGCTTGCAGCAGAATGTCGCTGCCCTGGATGGCCAATTCATCCGAGTTATAGCCGACGGTGTAATTGCCAAGCGTCAAGGTGTTGCCTTCGAACAGCTCCTTGTTGACGTGAAACTCGTTGCTGACGGCATGGAACTTCTGCTGCACGTAGCGCAGCTCCTGCGTGACGACCTTCTGGCTCATCGACGCCTGGCCACCCGTGGTATAGGTCGCGTTGGCCGTCAATCCCGCCGGCAAATGGTTGGCGGATTCCGCGTTGGCGATAAACGTGGAAAGCGGCAGCGGGTTGGTGCCGGTGCTGTAGAACGCGACCATGCTTTCGGTGCCGCCGTTGACGCCCAGCTTGTCCGAGATCGTCCAGCCGTTGCCGAAATCCCAGTCGAAATTGGCGCCGGTCAGGTAAGCGTCCGGTCCACGGCCATGGGCCATGTTCACGGCGATGCCGCCCGATGTGCAGTCTTTGGTAAAACAAGGCGTGGTCTGCAGAAATTCATACTGATCGGCGCGACTGCCCATGGTGCCGGTCAACGGGCTGAAACCGGGATAGTTGGCGAACTGTCCGCGGCTGGGGTTGAGAATCGGCGTGTCCGTGACGAACTGGTTCTTGTCGTTGATATAGCGCGCGAAGAACATCAACGAGCCGCTGTCCCAATCTCGCGTCAACGTGGCGGTGACCTGGCCGCCGTCATCGGCGAGATATTCCGGATTGCGCACACCGGACGATTGACGATAGAAACCACCGATGCTGCCGTACCACTTGCTGTCCTTGCTGAGCGGAAAACCGACAAAGCCATCCAGCCGAACAAGGCCTTCCGAGCCGATGGTCATGCCGACATCGCCGGAGGTGACATCGGTACCTTGCTTGAGCATGAAGTTGCCGAACAGGCCGGGTTGCGCCGAGCCATACAGCACGGCCGGACCGCCTTGCACCAATTCCGCGCGCTCGATCGTGTCGTCCAGACGCAGCAGCGAAGCCTGTTCCAGATAGGCCAATCCCGACATCGGATAGAACGGCACGCCCTGCAAACCGAGCGTGACGTAGGGCGATTGGCCGCTGCCCGGAAAACCCGCCACTTCGATATTCGCGCCGGTCTGTCCGCCGGACGATTCGACGTGCACACCGGGCGATGCCTTGAGCAGGTCGTTCGCACTGGTGGTGTTGGCCTGCGTGATCCGGTCCGCGCTCAACGTGGTGATGGAGTAGCTGGCATCGAGTTTCCTGACGCCAGTGATGGAGGCATTGCCCGTGACGACGACTTGGTCAAGGCTCTTGGCAGCGGCGCCAGCATCCGATTGCGCGCGCGATGTCGCTTTGACGTGGTCTGTCGTCGGCGAGGTGGTGGGTGTCGAAACGTTGTCCTGCGCGAAAACCGGGCCAACGGTGGCAAGGATCGACGCAGCTAGCAAAGTGCGTGGAAGCAGTGACGGGGCAGTACGCCGTGTCATGGAAATTTCCCCAGAGTGAGTGTGCGAGGCGAACAAGGCCCCTCCCCGTGGGAGGAGGGGCCTTCGCTGATTACGGTTTGGTCGTAAAGGAGGTGATGACAGTTGGGCTGTAGTAGCCGTTGTAGGCCTTCAACGAGACCCAGTAGGTGGTATTGCGCTGCAGGTTGTTGAAGGTCCAGCTATTGGTGGTGAAGCCGTTGCTGGTACCTGCCAGAGCTTTGCCTGCGTACGCATCGGCCTGGCTGGCGTAGAGCGCGGTGTACACGCCGGCGTGTGCGACAGTGCCGCCGAATACCGGTTGGATACCTTGGTCGGCAATGGTGAAGGTGACGATTGCACTGGTGGAAGCAGTGCTCACTTGCACGTTGCTTGGCGCACTCGGATCGTGCGACACCGGCGTCACCGACGTGGACACCGACGGCGCGCTGGAGCCCTGTGCATTGAACTCACGCACGGTCACGGTTGCCGGTACGCCATTGGCGAGACCGGCGATGTAGCCGCTGGATGCGCTGGGCGGCAAGGAGACCGGGCCAAAGGTCTTGCCGTTCTGCGTGGCGCTGATCGTGTAACCCTGTTCCACCGGATTGGCCGGCTGCCCCGCCCAGGTCACCTGTACGTTGCCGTTGCCCGCTACCGTGGCAGTGATGACCGGTGCTGACGGTACGCCTGCGGCAGGCGTCGGCAATGGCAGGGTCTGGTTCGAGTTGTCGCCGGATACCACCACCGTGGTCGGCTGCCAGTTGTCGCTGCCTGCCAGATAAGTATTCGGCGCCAATGCATCGGCCTGCGCCGCAGTGAGCGACACATTGCTGCTCGGCGAGGTGCTTTCGCGCTGGCTCAGATCGAACGGTGCCCAGTTGCCGCTGGCGTTCGGATAATACGAGTCGTACTCGCGATAGGTGGAGGTGGGCAGGTTGTTGGTGCCGCCTTGCGAGAGCGGCAGCGGGATGAATTCGATCCAGCCTTGCGGCACCACCTCGGGCCCCATCTTGGTGTTGATGAAATACGTGGTGGCATACGCACCCCACGGGCGGCCCAGCCACACGTTGCTCATGTACGGGCTGTCGAACAGCAGCTGCGAATTGCTGATCACGAAGCCGCTGTCTTCGGTGGCGCTGGCGCGGTTTTGTGCGGTGATGGTGGCTTCCTGGGTGAGGTCGCCATGCACCTTGGTCTTGATGATGCAGTTATCGAACACCGCCTTGCCGTTGCCGAAGATGTAGTCCACGTAGCCTTCGACATAACTGTTGTTGAAGTACGCGCGCTTGTCGTTGCCCAGATAGAGCGAGTCCTGGCCGCCCAGCACGCGCACGGCGCGGAACACGGCGCGGTCGCCCACCGAGAACAACGCCACGGCCTGGTTGTTGTTCTGGAAGTTGGGTGCTTCGTAATCCGCGTTGTTCTGGATGGTGAGGTTGGCGGCGTAGAAATTGTCGCCGCTTACTTTCACCGTGTAGCTGCCGCCGGTGCCCAGTTGCTTGCCGGTGGCATCGGTCCTGGCGGCGTAGTCGTCGTTGATGATCAACACTTGCGAAGCATCCTTGCCGGTGCCGATCAGCTCGACATTGGCCTGCGTGATGTTGACCTTTTCATGGTAGGTGCCTGGACGAATCAGGATTTCCGCTCCCGTGGCAGGCACGGCGGCGAGTGCGGCGTTGATGGTCTTGTAGCTGCCGCTGCCGTCGGCAGCCACCACCAGCGCGGGGCCCGAGGAGTGAATCACGGCGTTGCAAAGCGGATTGGCCGCCGGGCACGTGTTGGTGCCGGGACGCTGGCCGCTGAATTGCATCAGGTACTGAATGGTTTGCGTCGGCAAGTCGGTGATGATGAAACCGAAGCGTGCCTCGTCGTGCCAGAACTGGCGGAAGGGGCGATGATCGGTGCAGCCTTCGCCATCACGCGAGAACTGCGTGGTGCTGGCCGAACCGCATTCATTGGGATTCATGGGCGGCGACAGCGGGCCGCAGATGCCACCTTCCCAATACGTGCCCATGGAGCCGGCGAGATTGGCATTGCTGGCGCTCGGCTGGGACACCGTGCAAAGCTGCTCGGGAATATAGGCGCCGATGTTTCGGCCGGCCTGCCACAGGCCGGTATACATATCGTCGTTGTCGTTCAAGCTGGCCTTGAATGCTTTAAGGCTGGCCTCCGGCGACAGCACGTTGTTGTTGCCATCGACCCAGTTGATCCAGGACGAGTAATCGTTCGTGGCGTAATTCGCATTGCCGGCGCTTTCCTTGTTGGCCACGCCGTTGGAGGTGTACACCGGCATGATGTACAGCTGGGCGAGTTCCGATTCGGTCAGCGATCCGCCGTAGGTGGTCTGATAGAAGTTGGCGGTGGCTTGATAGAAATCTTCCGGCCCGTTGAACAGAACCGTCTGGAATTTCAGCACGACGTGCCCGGCAACCCATTTGCCGTAGTTATCGCCGATGATCATTTTGTTGGCGAGCATGGCGGCGACGTCGCGAACGTTGTTGGTTTCTCTCAGATCCAGAAAAACCAGGCCCTGGTAACTGTCGTTGAACAGTTCCTGCATCGTGTCGTCGAGCGAGGCCGGATAGACATTGAAGCTGTTGCAGGAAGGGTAGTTGACCGTGTCGCCGTACCCATCATTGCCCGCGCAGATCGGCGTATTGCTGATGTCGCTCCAGGTGGGCGTTTTCACCGATGCAACGTTGCTTTCCCGTTTCCAACGGTAAATGTCGGCGTACTCCGGGCGATGGAGCATGCGCTTGAGCGTCTGGTCGTGCATCAGGTAAGGCACCAGGTCGCTGGTTTCGTAAACATCGAGCTCCACGCTCTCGACGCCCGCGTTCATGGTGTTGACGGTGGCTTCCTTGGTGTTTTCAGGATGCGATGAATCCACCACGCCACGGTGCGCGGCAATGATGATCGGCTGCGTGTCGTAGTCGGAAAGCTCCGCCGCACCGCCCTTCATGCGGAACTGCAACAGTTTGATCAAGGCGCCCGTCAGGTCGGGATCGGTCAGGTTGTAGTAGCCCGGCGAACTGACGATCGTTCCGGTGCCCGTCGTCGGATTGACGGTAACGGTGGATTGCGCCTGCGCGAGGGTGGACATCGCCAAGCCGGCTGCGACGGTTGCCAGGGCGTGGCCAATCAACTGCGTACTGCGTTTGCGTTTGAACGAGTGCTTCACGGTAACGGTTCCTTCTATTCGCGAGTGGTTCGTTGGGCTAGTGGGGAAGGGCATGGGTCAAGCGGGGCACGCAGACGCCCGCATCGGCGCAACGCGTCGACGTTCAAGCAACGATGGGATGTCCCTGTCTGGGTGTTGTCCGGTGACTTGGCCGCTTTCCTGAGTCACCGCCAACGCCGCGTGTGCTTAAGGTGCGGGCGGTTTATTCAAACAATCGCTCCTTCAGAGGCACCAGGGCGGCGCCGATCGCCGAGGCGTCGCCGTTGGTTTCGGCCAATACCAGCGCGGGCCGATCCGGACCCGTGCCGTAACGATGAATATCCAGAAAACGCACGCGATCGATCAGCATGCGGCCAAGCGCCAGCGGCAGTTGTCCGCCGAACACGATCGCTTCCGGATCGAACAGGCCGGCAAAGGCGTTGACGGTACGGTTCAACGCCGGCAGCGTGCGTTCAATCCATGGCGCGACACCCGGCCAGGTGGGATCGAAGCGCTGGCGCAGATCCTCCACCGAATCGACGTGGATGCCATGCGTGCGCAGTTCGTCCATCAGCGAGCACAGCGTCGGGCGATGCTTGGCTTCTTCCGGGGTGAACAAGGTGAGTTCACCGGCGTTGCCGTGCGTGCCAAACAAGGGCTTGCCCTGCAGCACGACACCCGCACCAAAACCATAGTTGAAGGCGAGGTACGCGAAGTTCTGCGCCCACAAGCCCGCGCCAAGCAGGCTTTCGCCGATCGCGGCGGTGGTGGCGTCGTTTTCCAGCCACACCGGCAACTGGAAGGTTTCTTCCAGCATCGGTACCAGATCGATCAGCGACCAATCCTGCAGCGGTTCGGGTGCGTTGACCTGGCTGCGGCCTGCGACGAAGAAGCCTGCAATGGCCACGCCGATACCAAGCAGGCGATCGTAGGTGACGCCGTTGCGAGCGAGAACGCGTTCAAGCGCATCCTTTATCGCGGTGAGCGAAGCCTTGCGATGCAAGGGCGCGGTGCGGATGTGCACTTCTTCCAGCACGTTGCAGCCGAGATCGGCCAGGCACAGCGTGATGGAATCGGTATTGATGGAGATGCCGGCGGTGTACACCGTTTCGCGCACCAGTTCGATGCGCGGACTGGGCTGTCCGCGTCCGTTGCGGATGACCTCGCCGGCACGCAACAAGTCGCGCTCGATGAGTTGCTCCACCAGCCGATGCACCGACTGCTGGGCAAGATCGGTTTCCGCCACGATGGCCGAGCGGGCGATCGAACCGTTGCGGCGCACGATGTTGAGGATCAAGCGCTCGCTGGCAGACAGCGCCAGGCTGCCGGCGCGTCTTGGCTGGGTGCGTTTCGGTGCTGCTTTGCTTGGTTTTTTCTTGGTGCTCATGAACCCGACGCGCTCCGTGACGATTGGCCCTGGCGATCGTCAATCATGCCGTATCGATGCAGCTTGGGTTTGCGCCACGATCTACGAGCTGGCCAGGAGGCCGTCATTCCCGCGAAAGCGGGAATGACGGTTGTGAGGGAACGCATGCTTACATGGGCACGTATAGATGTATTCACGCCTGTGCATCCTCAAACATGGAATCGATCCGTTCGCCACGGGCAGCGTCGAACCAGCAGATGGCTTGCAAAGGAAAGCCCAGGCATACCGCCTCCTTCGGCATCCACGCACGCCGCCCATGATCGATAGCCAGCACCCGTTGCTGCCCCATGCGCGTATACACCACCCGATGACTGCCAAGATCTTCCACCGCCTCCACCTCGGCAGCGATGCCATTCACCGCACCAAGCTCGATCGCTTCCGGGCGAATGCCCAGCTTGAGCGCAGTCGGCTGGTCTGCACGCGTAGTCGCGCGCAAGCTGCCGCTACCGTCGATCGCCACCTCTTCACCCACATGCACCGCCGTCAGCACGTTCATCGGCGGCGTGCCGATAAAGCCCGCCACGAACGTGCTGCGCGGCTGGTGATAAAGCGCCATCGGCGTATCGGCCTGTTCGACGCGGCCCTGGTTCAACAACACCACGCGATCGGCCAGCGTCATCGCTTCGACCTGATCATGCGTGACGAAAATGGTGGTGGCGCCGATCTCGCTGTGCAGCCGGCGCAGTTCCATGCGCATGTCATGGCGCAGCTTGGCGTCGAGGTTCGACAGCGGTTCGTCGAACAGCAGCACGCGCTGGCGGCGTGCAATGGCGCGGCCGATCGCCACGCGTTGGCGCTGGCCGCCGGACAGCTGCGCCGGCTTGCGCTCGAGCAAGTCGCGCAATCCCAATAGCTCCGCGGCTTCGCCGATGCGGCGGTCGCGTTCCGCGCGCGCGAGGCCAGCCAGTTTGAGCGCATAGCCGATGTTGTCGCGCACGCTCATGTGCGGATACAACGCGTAGTTCTGAAACACCATGGCGCAGCCGCGGTTTTGCGGCGGCGTGCGTGTCACGTCGGCGCCACCAATGCTTACCGTGCCTTGCTCGGCTTCTTCCAAGCCAGCGATCACACGCAGCAGTGTGGATTTGCCGCAACCGGATGGGCCCAGCACCACGGTGAACTCGCCGGCGGCAAAGTCGATGTCGAGCCGATCCATGACGGTGCGCTGGCCGAAGCGCTTGGACAAGCCGCGTACCTGTATCGCCGTGGCGCTCATTTGCCTACCCCTGTGATGCCGCGCACGAACCAGCGTTGCGTCAGACCGATCACCACCAGCGGTGGCGCCAACGCGATCAGCGCGGCTGCCATCACCAGATTCCATTCCGGCGGCTGGCCGGTTTCGGTGGGCAGGAAGGTGGAGATGCCGAGCGCGATGGTGCGCATCTCGGGTCGGCTGGTGGCGACGAGAGGCCACATATAGTCCTTCCAGGTCGTAAGAAAAACGATGGTGCCCAGTGCCGCGAAATTCGCTTTCGACAAAGGCAGCAAGATGTCGATGAAGAAACGCAGCGGGCCGGCGCCATCCATGCGTGCTGCCTCAGCGAGTTCCGCCGGCACGGTGAGATAGAACTGGCGGAACAAGAACGTGCCGGTGGCCGACGCCATCAACGGCAGCGACAGGCCGGCGTAGCTATCCAGCAGGTTGAGCGACACGTCCAACTGCAAGCCGGTGATAGCAAGCAGAAGCGTGTGCAGTGGTTCGAACAGATCGGAAGCTACCGCGTACGTCGGCACGATACGCACTTCCAGCGGCAGCAGCAGCGTGACGAAAGTGCCCCAGAACACCAGGTGGCGAATGCGCGAGCGGAAATACACCGCGGCGAACGCACTGGTGGAGGCCAGCGCCAGTTTGCCCGCCACCACGATCAGCGATACCACGCAGCTGTTGAGCAGCATGTGGCCGATATCCGCGCGATGCAGCACGCTGCCGAGGTTTTCCCAAAGATGCGGGCCAGGCAGCAGCGCCAAGCCGTGCAGCAGGATCTGCCGGCTCGTGACCGAGGCAGAGCACAAGGCGAGATAAATTGGTCCTAGTGCGAACACCAGGCCCAGCACCAGCATCACCAGCGTGGTTGTTTTCAGCAGCGGATGGCGTTCGACCATGCTAGAGCCTCGGTACGATCTCGGCGTAGCCCGCGTTGTCACGGAGCGTTCGCCAGGTGGTAGTGCGCGGCGCAGCGCTTGCCTGCCTGGCTGGCAAGCCAAGCTGCGCGCTGCCGCATGGTGGACGCACCGTGACAACCCTCCGGGCCGAAGCTGTTTGCTCGCCGGACTGCGTCCTCACTCAGTGGTGTATCGACATACACGCCTTCGTTCCTCCTTGCCCGACAAGCAAACAGATCCGGCGCGGGCCACGCCGAGACCGTACCGAGGCTCTAAGCCTCCCGTTTCGCCTGGCGTTCAAACACCGCGAACTGCACCGCGCTGGCAGCCAATACCAGCAACATCAACAGCATCGACAGTGCCGATGAGCCCGATAGATCCAGCCCGATAAAACCATCGCGATAAATCTTGTACGCCAGAATGTCGGTGGCGCCGCCGGGACCGCCCTGCGTCATGGTGTCGACGATGGCAAAACTATTGGTGATGGAATCGATCAAGTTCATCGTTGCCACGAAGAACAGTTGCGGCCGGATCATCGGAATCTGGATGTCGATAAAGCGGCGCAGTGGGCCAGCGCCATCGATCGCGGCTGCGGCCATGTAATCGGCGGGAATCGAGCGCAACGCCGCCACCAGCACGATGAAGTCGAACGGAATCTGCGTCCACGCGAAAGCGAATACTACCGTCGCCATCGCCTGCGCGCCGTTCAAGTGCGGCTGCCAGAAACCCGGCCACACCGTATTGAGATAACCCATCAGGCCGATGCTGGGGCTGGATGCCACGCGCAGGATCACGCCGAGCACGGAGCCGGCTACTGCATACGGCCAGATCAGCAGATAGCGAAACAGCTTGCCGCTGCGGTGGTGCAATTCCACCATCCAGGCCAGCGCCAGCGCGATGGTCACGGATACGCCCACGCCGAGCAGCGAAAACACCGCCGTGGTGAAGAGCGACGCGTAGAAGCTGGCATCTTTCAGTTCACGCAGATAGTTGCCCACGCCGACGAAGCGGGAGCAATGGCCGAACGGGCACACCAAGTGAAACGACCACCACAGTCCCTTGAGCGTAGGCCAGTAGAAGAACAGCACGATCAACAGCAGTTGCGGCAAGCCCAGCGCAAACGGTGTCCAGCGGCCATGGAAGCGCGCGCTCGTTTTCATGGCGAGCCTTCCTTTGATTCGCTGTACGTGGCCTGGAAACGTTCCAGCAAACGATTGCCGCGCGCCTGCGCGTTTCTAAGCGCAGCGTCCATGCTTTCACGGCCGGCCAGGGCGCGCTGCACTTCTTCTTGCCAGATCAGGCGGAACAGCGACATGAAACCGAGCCGCACGCCAGCGTTGTAGGGGTTGCCGGGCAGCGCCATCGAAGCCAGTCCCACGCGAATCGCGTCCGGTTCGGTGGCAGGCGAGCCGGCGAGCTGTTGTTCGGCCTCGTGCGTCAGCGGGAGATAGCCCGTGCGCGCCGAGAAAAACAGCTGCTGTTGCGGTTCGCGCAAGTAGGCGAGGAAGCGTGCCACCACGGGATAAACCACGGGCTTCTCGCCCTTGAATACCCACAGCGACGAACCGCCCACCGTATTGCCGTAGCGCGTGGTAGCGGCATACACCGGCAACGGGCCGACGTCGGCATCGACGATGCCGGCCTTGGCCACGATGGCATAGGCGCCGGTGGCATCGATCACCATGGCGCATTCGCCGTCGGCAAAGGCCAGCGTTTGATCGTTGGCATGCGTCAGGATGGCGGGCAGCAGGAGGCCTTGCGCATGCCAACGCAGCACGTCGCGCATGAAGCGCCGATGGATGCCATCGGCAAAGTCGTAACGCGCCGCCAGGCCATCGTGTCCATTGTTGGCGCTGGCGATCGGCGCACCTTGCACGGCATTGATCTGCTCCAGCATTTTCCATGGCGTGTAGTCGGCCACGGCGGGGCAGGTTTCGCCGTGCGCCTTGAGCGCTTGCAGCGCCTGGCCGAATGCTTCCCACGTCTGCGGCAGTTCGTGTATGCCGGCCGCGGCGAGCTTTTGCCGATTGGCATACAGCACCAGGGTGGACGTACCAAACGGCTGCGAGAGCAGGCGTCCATCCGGTGTGGCGTAGAAGCGGCGGATGCTGTCCAGGTAATCGGCATCATCGCGGGAATGGCCGGTGTCCTTCATCAGCGCGTCCACTGGATAGATGGCGCCGCTGCGCATCATGTCGGCGGTGCCGATGTCGTAAATCTCCACCACCGCGGGTGGCTGACCGGCGCGATAGGCCGCGACGGCCTTGCGCATGGTTTGCTCGTAGGTGCCTTGTGGCAGGCAGCGTACGTGATCCTGCGGGTAGGCTTTATTGAAGCCTGTACATAGTTCATCGATGGCCTGCGCATAGAGGCCGCCATGCGCGTACCAGAATTCAATATCCGCCGCGCGGACGGCAGCCGGCGCCGCAACGGCATATGCCGATAGCGCACAGGCAAGCCACAGGCGGGCGGCACGCCACGTCATGCGGCGCGTTCCTGCCGGCGAAGAAAGAACAGATTGTCGAACGCCTGCATGTCGATGAACGTGCAGAACTCCGGCGCGCCGAGCGTGATGATGCCCATCGGCGACACCAGCTCGGTGTAAAGCTTGCTGTGGAACGCCAGGATTCGTTTCACCGTTTCCAGATTCATTCCTTTGATCAGGTAGGAATGCGTCATATGGAACACGTAGCTGTCGTGCCAGGGAGCGCGAAACCCCAGTTGCGCGGCAAGGCGATCACGCAGGTCGCGCAGCTTATGCGCTTCTTCCGCATTGGCCGGCATCAGCGACATGGCGCCGATCTTCAACTGCTCGTCGGGCTTGGCGAGTTTCATGCGCAATGGCAAGTCGCAACCCAGGTCGAAAATCCGCAGCTTGTTCGCCATCTGGCGCGTGCATTCGGCCAGCGTCACGTTGAGCGGCAGTTCCGCCGGCCAGCGGTCGCGCGTGCGTTCTTTCTCGGTGACGCCCTCGAACACCGTCATGTGGTAGCTCTCTGGCGGCAATATGGCGAACGCGTCAGCGTACGGCCCAGCCTTGATCTGATCGCGCACGGCGGTGAGTGCATTCGACAGCGGGGTGAACAGCGGCACGTGGCAGATCACGGTGTTGCCGGGAAAGCGCAACACATTGCCGTGCGCGTCGAACTTTTGATCAAGATGGCTGAGTGGCTGGTGGTATTTGCTGAGCATGGTTGTCGTGTACCGAGGCAATGCCGCCCTCCGTCAAGGGGAGGGTGAATGGCGTCAGCTTGGCCGCTTTTCCGAGGGTTGGCTCAGGTAGGCAGGTATCGCTGACGCCAGGCGGGGCGAACAATATCACTCATTATGTGTCATATCTTTGACAGGGCAAAAAAGTCCCGTTTTGACTGGCTTATATGCTCAATATGACCTGGATTTTTCGGCCATATGAGCGTCATTGCTTGGCGTGGGTGGCGCGTCGCCGGTGGCTTTTCCCATCAAGGCGGTAGAATTAATTCACATAAAAGGTAATATTTGCCGCCCGCGCATTTCCGCGTGCCTACTGAGCTGATAACGCATGGCTTTTCGCCTCGATGATCGTTGGGTCTGGGATTTCTGGTTTGCGCAGGAGGGTGGGTGTACGCATCTGTTTTTCCTGCAAGCACCCAAGTCGCTGGGCGATCCCAATAAGCGCCACTGGCATGTCTCGATCGGGCATGCCGTCTCCAATGACCTGATGAACTGGGTGGAAGTGGAAGAGGCGTTGCGCCCGGCAGCATCGCCTGCGTGGGATGACTACACCACCTGGACCGGCGCGGTCATGCGAGCGCCGCAAGGACACTGGCTGATGTTCTACACCGGCACCAGCCGCGCAGATGAAGGATTGATCCAGCGCATTGGCCTGGCCACTTCGCCGGATCTGTATCGTTGGGAACGCGCCGCCGGCAATCCGATCGTGCAGCTGCCTGACAGCACGCTTTACGAAACGCTCGACAAGAGCGTGTGGTACGAGCAGGCCTGCCGCGATCCATGGGTATTTCCCGGCCCCGATGGCGATGGCTGGCATATGGTGTTCACCGCGCGGGAGCCGAATGGCCCGAGCATCGGCCGCGGCGTCATCGGCCATGCCACATCCAATGACTTGCACCAATGGACGCTGCAACCGCCGCTGTTTCGTTCGCGCGTGTTCGGGCATCTGGAAGTGCCGCAGATTTTCCAATGGCAAGGCCGCTGGTACTGCCTGTTTTGTACCGCCGCGAATCTGATCGATGGCGATTACGCAAGCGCGGCCATGTCGCAACCGATGACCGGCACGCATTACCTGATGGCCGATCATCCGCTGGGCGAATGGCATTTGATCCCCGGCGACTTTCTGGTGGGCGACCCGCTAGGGAAACTCTATGCCGGGCGCGTGCTGCCCGCGCAAGACGGCTCGCTGTATTTCATGGCCTTTCTCAAGCATGAAGAGCAGGGTGCATTCGTGGGCGAACTGTCCGATCCGCTGCCGGTGGTCGTACGCGAGGATGGAACACTCTACGTCGACGCATCGCGTTACGGAGTCCTGCCTCACAACGTGCCGATTTCCGCTTAGTCCCTGGCAAGGCGCAGGCCGCTTTCCCGCCGAGCCTGGCGACTCGCTGCACCGGAACGGCCATTCGCTGCAGCGCCGGATTTTCGCAACGACTTTGGTGTAGCGTGACGGTCATGACCGACGCCCGCCCGGACACGCGCTTTACCCGCTGGACTTGGATCGTGGCGATCTGGTGCGCTGGTGCACTGTTTGACGCCAGCCAGACCATTCTCATCATGCACGCGATGGTCGGGCATCGATCATGGCTTGCGCCGTTCGGTATCGCGTTCATTTCTTGGCTGCCATGGGTGCTGGCGACGCCATTCATCATCGAACTGGCGCGAAGGCATCCGATCGGCCGCGGTGCGTGGTTGAAAACGGCAGGCATGCATCTGGCAGCCTTTGTCCTCATCAGTGCGGTGGCGGAGTCGTGGGCAGCCTTGCTGCGGGTCGTTTTCAACCCATGGCATCACACGCCGCCGTCCACTTTTCTATACACCTGGTATACCACGCTCACTGACCAGATCCTGACGTTCGTGATCGTCTACGTACTGATCTTGACCATCACCTACGGCATCGATTCGCGCGAGAAAATGGAGCGGCAGATGACCGAGACCGGGCGGCTCAATGAGGAACTATCGCGAGCTCAACTTGCGGCACTGCGGCGCCAGATGGATCCCCATTTCATGTTCAACACGCTCAATTCGATCGTGGGCCTGGTGCGCGATCAACGCAACGACGCCGCGGTCAGCATGATCGTGGGCTTGAGCGAGTTCATGCGCCGCGCCTCCGAAGATTCCCATCGCACGCAGGTCACGCTGACGGAGGAGGTCGAGTACCTGCAACGCTATATCGATATCCAGAAGATGCGATTCGGGGATCGCCTGCGGGTGAGCCTGGATATCCCCGCCGAATTGGGGAATGCGCAGGTTCCGAATCTCCTGCTGCAGCCGCTGGTGGAGAACGCCATCAAACATGGCGTTTCCAAGCGTGTCGCGGGTGGTGACGTCCGCGTCGCAGGTACTCGCCCCGACGGCACGCTTCGCTTGACGGTCTACAACGATGGCCCTTGGGTGCAAGAGGATATGGAAGCGACCTCTTGCGGTGTCGGCCTTGGCAACCTGCGTACGCGCTTGCATATCTTGTACGGCGAGCGATCCGCGTTGCAGTTACGGCCTCTCGACGCGGGTGGCGTGGAGGTTGTCGTGACACTGCCGTTCGTGGAGGCGTGAATGGCATCGGCAGACGAACATGCTCAGTCGATCCGTGTGCTGATCGTCGACGACGAGGCCTTGGCACGGCGGAACCTCACGCTGCTGTTGCGCAACGATCCGGATATTGCATCGGTGATTGAATGCGAGTCGGGGCTGGATGCGATCAAGGAGATCAGGCGGTCCAGGCCCGACCTTGTATTCCTTGACGTACAAATGCCCGAATGCGACGGCTTCGATGTGCTTGAGTTGCTTGGTGCGGATATGCCAGAGACCGTGATCTTCGTAACGGCCTATGACGCCTACGCATTACGCGCGTTCGAGGCGGGTGCGCTTGATTATCTTCTTAAGCCCTTCGACGATGCGCGTTTCCATCGTTCGCTGGCACGCGCCAAGGAAAAGCTAGCGCGCTATGCGCCGAAGCCACGGCGGCCGATCAGCCGGATCGCGGTCAAGAGCCGTAACCAGACTTTATTCCTCGACGTTGCCGACATCGATTGGATCGAAGCGGCCAGCTATTACGCCTGCATCCATATCGGCGCGGACACCCACATCCTGCGCCGCACGCTGCAGGAGCTGGAGCAGGATCTGGATGAGCGGGCCTTTGCGCGCATCCATCGCTCGATCATCGTGAACCTCGACCGGATACGCGGGCTGGAATTGCAGGATGGTGGCGAATACGAAGTCGTGTTGCATTCCACGGAACGGCTGCGGCTGAGCCGGCGCTATCGCAAGCGCATCCATGAGCGGCTTGGCGAGCTATCGGGCAGCCGCTGACGTTAGGTAGGCTGGGATGAAATCCCGGCATCGGGTGGCGTGCAAATGCTGGGATTTCATCCGAGCCTACTCGCTACGCTCGCACCCACCCCGACCCTCCCCTGCATGCAGGGGAGGGGGTACAACACGGCCAGTGTCGAGATACGTGCTTCAGTGCTGCGAACTCTCATCCCCCGTCGCCGCCGGGCTTGCCTTGTCGCCTTTCATCATGTCGCTGCCCTTGGGCATTGCGCCTTTCATCATCTTGCCCTTGTGCATCGTGCCCATCTTCATCATATCGTGCGGCATGGGCTTCTTCTTCATGCCATCGTTCGTCTGCGTTGTTTCATCATGGGTCCTCGCATCCTGGCCCATCTGATTTTCCTGTGCAAAGACGCTACCGGCACTAACCACCAGGCACAGGGCGAGCACGACAGAATTTACGTTTTTCATAAATAACTCCTAGCTAGGTTCAGCGGAAATACGCAAGGCAGGTGCCATGCGCGGTGGGAACGCAACGTCACTAAAGGTCGGTGGTGAGGTAAGCGAAGACAGTCCGCGGGGTGGGCCATTGGAAAAAACCGGGCGTGTATTGGGTCGACCATTTCTTGGTCGCCAAGACATTCTGGATCTGCACGCGCAGGCTGCTTGGCTTGCCGAAGGCGGTGAATTTGTAACGGCCGCCAAGATCCACGCGTGTGACGGCGGGCGAATAAACCCCGTTGTCGACACTGGCAGGCGCGGTACCAAAATGTGTGGCCGACGCATCCAGTGATGCAGCCGGCAACCACGGCAGCGTCAAGTTGGCATTGGCCACATAGGTCAAAAGCGGCTGGCCGATGGCGACGACACCCACTTTCTCGGCCGCCAGATTAGGGCCTTGAATACTGACCTTGCCATCGAGTGCGCCGATATTCACGTGCAAGTACTCGAACAGTTCGCCCGCGATGGAAAGCTCGGCACCTTTGGCTCGCTGTGCGCCGAGTTCCCGATCGATGTTGTTGGTATCCAGATTGAAGTAGGGCTTCTGCAGCTCGAAGAAACCCGCGATGATCTTGAACTTGGGCGTCACGACATAACGTATGCCGGTATCGATTTGCCAGGTCTTGGATGCAGGTAGCACCGCGCCGCCGTTCTTGGCGGAGTTGGGCGCAGCACCGGAATTCTCCAGCCCCTGCGTATAGCCGGCATAGGCGGTCCATTGCGGCGCGAGGGCAAAGGCTACGTTGCTGTAAGCGCGAGGAAGATGTGCCGACACGTCGGAGTCCGGTGCGCCGGGCGTGACGACCGTTTCGCGGTAATTTTCGTCCTGCACGCCCAATTCGAATTCGGCGCGTTGCCGCCAATCCACGTGGTAGGCCGAGCCCACGCTCCATAATCCGGTGCGATCGCTGGTGCGCGCCGAGTACGTAAAGTCCGGTTGCGGAAGCTGGACCAGCGTGCCGATGTTGGCAGCGCCTTCGTCGATAGCGTCCTCGCCACCGTAACGCGCCTTCGTATCCCGCCCGCGAAGCGTAAAGATCAGCTTCTGCAGCCAATCACCGCTGGTGAAGGTGCCCGTCAATCGCACTTCGCCGGAGTTGGAAGACGTGCTTTGATCGGGATAGCCCACCACCACATGCTCGGCCCGGCCGTTCGGTTGAATGCCGGTATACAGATCCGCAAAGCTGATGGGATAGTCGTTGGTCGAACGAAAAACACCAGCCTTCAGCAGCCATGCCTTATTCAAACGCGCAGACACGATGCCGCCGAGATTCATCGTCACGTCGCGGCCTTCCGCCCAGTTCTGCCCGAAGTAGCCGCCGGTCATCGGCGGTGGCAGAAAATCGCCCGCCGTCAAGAACAACGGAAAGGTCTTGGCCGCATTCGTTTGCTGCCAGTCAACGATCGCGCGCACCGTGATCTTGTCGTTCGGCGTCCATTGGGGCGTCGCGCCGATGCTTGTCACCTTCGAGGTGTAGCCGGGATAAGGCCCATAGGATGTCGTCTGTATGCTCAGTTGCGTGCTTACGCCGACCGGCAGGACGAGTTCCTTGCCGAGCAAGGGCACGCTGCCGTCAACACTGACGCCCCACGCTTCATGCGGACCGACGTTTGCAATGATTGTCGCATCTGGTACGTCGCCACCGACACGGCGAAGGTCGTAATCCACGATGCCGGTAGGCGCGGGGAAGGCATAGCCGATTTCGCTCGCGCCGACCTTGATGGTCGAATCCTCGACGACACGATTGGACAGCGGGCCTTGCTGGTCGAAGTAGAGACCATCGATCCGCACATTGCCGGCGGCTTGCGGATTGAAGCCGCGCACCAGTCCTGGGCTATACAGGCCTACTGATTCCAGGCCGAGTGTCAGCCCATACGCGTCGTCGGCAGCATCAACAGGATTGTCAGAAGCGTGCTGAGCGCTAACTGCCGTCGCCTGAAGCACTGCGGCAACCGCCATGACGACGGTGAGTTTTCGACGCTTCGTAGATAAGTCGGGCATAGATGTGCATCAACTTGCGTGATGTCGTGGACACGAGTGTATGCGTGCGCATGAGAACAACCCATGTCGTTTGCTGCAGTAAGACGGCCGCTTGCTGCAAAAACTGCTTGTCGCAGGGAGCGGATCGACGTTACTGATTCAAAGGCAACGGACGGGAGTTCGCGCCATGCGCGGATGCGCGCGGCGCGTTCACTGTCATGCATGGGTCACTATGCGCGCGATTGACCGAGCCCAGACGCCTGCCGTCCATGAGTGGCGCAAAAATTGGACTGTTACTTCGACCGCACGGCGACGACGTCGATTTCCACCAGGGCTCCACGACGACCTGCGGGCAGAACCACTTCCAGGGTGGTGCATGCCGGTTTGTTGGGCTGTTCCTTGGTGCCGAAGAACGGACGATATCCAGCCCTGAATCCGCTGATGTCCATCTGGTCGCCTTTCGCTGGATCGGCCGCGAGATACACGCGCACCATCGCCACATCGCCCAACGTGAGGTGCTGTGTCTTAAGGAACGTTTGAATGTCTTTGAGAATGCCAGCGGTCTGCGACGCGGTATCGGTGTGCGTCTTCAGGTCCGGATCCAGCCAGCCACTCACATACAGCGTGTCTCCCGCCCACACTGCTTGCGAAGCGGGCAGGTTGGCCCCCGAAGGGTTTTGGCTGGCCGTGAGCGGAATGTTTTTTAAGCCTTGCGCGAAAGCCGTCGTGGTGCTGCCGCCCATGAAAACAAACGCGGCCACCGTGGCGAAAGGGAATTTCCGACGCTTGATACACATGCCGCGCATAACGTTCCCCTCCGTGTTCGGGCATCACTTGCGCAGTGCTTCGAACAAGAGTGTAGGCATGCGGACTGGAACAACCCATGTCGTTCGCTGCAGCAGAGCGACCGTTTACTGCACAACGGCACTGGCTTGATCTCTCCGAAAGTCTAGAAGCCGAGTCAAGCGTGCGCGAACGAGACGAAGATGCAGGATGGGATAGAGGTTGAACGCCACCTGGATCAGCACGAACAGCAACGCCTCGGCAAAAAGACCGCGAAACGCGATGTAGGCGATATAAGGCGTAAACAACACGGCGGCCCAGAAGTGGATGGCTTCGGCGGACTCCACTTTTCGAAGCAGCTCGGGGAGGTTCTGTGCTCGGCCTGTGAGATAAACGGAGTTGTTGAGATAACGAAACGGCGTGTTCCGAAGAAAGCTGCCAAAACGTCGAATGCCCCACCGATCCTGCGTACCTGCACGGGTGGCATTTAAATCGACGGCCCTCAGGCCGCCCGGCATGCGAAACAGGAGCTGTGGTTCCGCCGATTTGGCAGTACCCATGAAATAAAACATGCCGAAGAGTCCGAGCCAGGGCGAGCCAACACCCTCAACCCTGCCCCACATGACGGCGCAGAGGCAGAAAAAGGCCCCGACCACGACAGCCTTGCCAATACCGAGCCATAGCCTCACCGCCACCCCCTCTCATGCATGGTCCCGCTGACAGATATGCCTGACAGCGCTGCTCATGACAACGAAAAAGCCCCGGCAGAACCGGGGCTTTTGACACATCCTGTGAGTGATGCCCCACTCGTCGGATCGCGACCTCCTTGCCGCTCCTGACATCCGTATCACCAGCCGAACGTCGGCGGGACTTACGGGGCATGGGGCTATTCTCTGTCAGGGAATATGGATGAGCTATCAGGCGCCTCCGCCTTCTTGTGTAGGGGGATTCCTACAAAGCTGCTCCGTTGGGCTGCCGGGCCTGACGAATACAGTGGACCACCTGTGTACCCGCCCCGGCTTTCGTCGGGGCGAACGTGCATACCCGGGCGGCCGACCGTTTGTGCAGGATTCGCCACACGGACCAGGCAAGTACTACAAGACGCCTTCAAGCATGCGGCGCAGAATCCATGGATCATTGTGCAAAGCTTGCGCGCCAAAGGGGGATGCCATTCATGGCGTTTTTTGTGAAATCAACCCGGCTTGCGCTGGGTGTCGCGTGCCTGCTCGCGATCTCGATTCCGGTCAGCCTTTTTGCTGCCGACACGGTCACCGAACCGATGGTGCCTGAGGCAACGGTAACGACACTTACCAAGCCGGGCTTCTTCACTGAACCGGGTATTGCGATCAGCCCGCTGGATCCCGACAGGGTCACGGCGATCTACCAGGACAATGTCCACATCGCTTTCAGCAATGACGCCGGTGTCCATTGGAATGACGTATCCAAGGTTGCGCCGCCGGAGTGGCGAGTGTCGGGAGATGTCTCCGTTACCTACGACAACAACGGCCATGCCATCGCCAGCTACATGGCTTTCAACAAGTTGGGCACGGAAGATTATTGGGCGCACAACGCACCCGCCGGCGGTCTCTACATTCGCCGCTCGCTGGATGGCGGCAAGACGTGGGAGAGCCAGGCGCACACGGTCATTGAGCATCTCGGCGATCATCCACCGCCGCTATGGGAAGACAAGCCATTTATCGTCGCGGATCAGAGTCATGGGCCGCATGCCGGGAACCTTTACATCGGCTGGACGCGCTGGACGTTGACCGGATCGGAAATCCAGCTGAGCCGTTCCACGGACGATGGCTTGAGCTGGTCCACACCGATGGAAATTGATGCGTATCCCGGCTTGCCGCGCGATGCCACCGGCGCCAACGAAGGCTTCTGGGGCGTAGTGGGCCCGGACAGTACTTTTTATGCCGTGTGGGCGGATACCAGCCACATCGCCTTTACGCTCTCGAAGGATGGCGGCCGCAGCTTCACCAAAGCGCGCGACATCATTCCCACCGCGCCCATCATGTACGGCATGGCGGACCTGGATCGCGCCAATGGTTTTCCGCAATTGGCGATCGATCCGCGTACCACGCTCGGCGCACCGCACGGCCGGTTGTATGTAGTTTGGGCCGATTATCGACATGGCGGTATCGATGTCTTTCTCTCCACGTCCATCGACGACGGCGATCACTGGACGCCGGCGGTACGCGTCAACAACGATCCGCCGAACAACGGCGCCGATCATTTCTTCCCGGCGTTGGCGGTGGATGCGGTGACCGGCGATGTGTATGTGTCTTTCTACGATCGCCGCGCCGATCCGCACAACCGAGCTGCCATCGTGACGTTGGCACGCTCGACGGATCACGGCAATACATTCGTCAACTACGCGTGGACGAAGCAGCCTTTCACCATGCGCAATGCTTTTATGGGCGACTACAGTGGTTTGGCGGCGCGTGGCGGCCACGTTTATGGTGTCTGGACGGAGCATGTCGAGGCACCCTCCGTGAAAGGCAAAGCGGAGGCGGGGGAGGGGCATCGCGATAACAACACGGTTGTCGACGTGGGGACTGCGACGTTTCATTGACGTCGCGTTTTGCCAATCGCTTCGATACGGAATCGATAGCATGGGCGGGATAGCAAGTAGGCTGGGATGAAATCCCAGCACCGCCATGTCTACAAATGCTGGGATTTCATCCCAGCCTACTTGCTCATCCACGCCATTATCGGAAACAGGGTAGCGATCGATGGTCGATTCGCTACTGCCGAAGTTCGATGGCACCAATGGTCACCTTCGCATCCGGCCGAAGCGTGGCCTGAGACGCTGCGATCGCTTCGGCTGATGCACCCTGGTTGTTGCTTGTAAGCACCAGTCCTGAGCTGGCCTCGAATATGATCGTCAAGGCATTCCCGTCTGGAAACCCGAGTTGTTGCAGTTGCCTGGTCACGTTGTATTCGAAGGTGCGTGCGATGGGTCCCGCACGGTCCATGTGATCCATTTTGTCCATATGATCGAAGACGCCGAACCAATTAATGGTGGCTACGAAAATTCTCGATGACGATTGATTGTTTTTTGCAACATATACGTCAATGAGTGCGCCGGGTGCGAACATTGCACTTACATCGCGCAGCACCAGTTCCGTATTTTGCAGCCGTGCAGCTGCGGGAATCGTCACATCCAGGGAAGTCATGGTCGAGTTCAGCCGGAGAGGCAGGTGCGAAAACAAAATGTTCGGAAAAGCTTGTTCGACACTGGCCGGAGATTGAATCTGCATGGCTACCGCGGCGGGCGCCGGTGCGCGTGTGCACGCGCTGCTGTTGTCGTAAACATAACCTAGCGCGGTAGTGTCAAGAAAATCCTTGACGGTGCGAGTCACTTCAGTACCGGTTTCGTCCACGAAGGTGAAACTCTGGCTTGCCCACGTGCCGGGCAGCTCGTTGGGGTGCGAATGCTGCCAGCAGGACCACATGCGGTCGATATTGGTGTGGTGCATGTAAAAGATCGGATCGTTGGCCGCCACGCCTACCAATCCCATCAGCGATATCGGGCAGTAATGCACCATGGCGCAGTGCACGTTGCCATGCACACCGCTTTCTATGTCTTTTTCAAACTGCAGCAAGCTTGTGTCCGTGGTCAACGGCCCGTCGATATTCGTGATGTTGGGGTTCAATGCGAGCAGCCCCTGGTTCACCGGTGGGGATCGGCGCCAGTCGTAGAGTGGGGAGGTGGTGTCACGGAACTCGGCGGGAAGCGCCGTTTGAGCAGGATTCGTGTAATCCCAATATGGCAGCGTCAGCGTGGGATCGTTCGCAGCCCAGCGCAGCACGCGCTCGAAATAATAAAGGTACATGCGATGCCAGGCGAAAAAGTTCAGCTCGGTTCCCGGCGGCGAATGCTGGCATGTGGCCCAGATGGCTTTCGCGATGGCATCGGGCGGTGTCTGGTCTACGATGCCTGGCTGGGTCGAGGTGCCAACCAGATACGGGAGGTACTGCGATAAGCCATCGTTCGTCAATTGCTGGCTTCGTTGGGCGACGGTCCCGAACGGGCTGGTCGACCCAAGATAGCCATGAATATTCGCCCAGTATTTCCAGCTACGGCGGAAGTTGGCTGTGCCTGTCGGGCTGTTATCGAGCGCTCTCATTTTGGCCACCGCTTTCTTTAAGCTGGCCAGACGCATTGCGCCAGCAGGTCCGCTGACAAACGCCTGCCAACTCATGCGGACTTGTGGCGGGGGCACTGGGGCGGTCTGCGCGACAGCGGTATGAACACTCAGGCTTGTGACCACCAAGCAAAGTATCGTCACAAGTAACGAAGCGCGCCGAGGTTTCATATCTCCTCCTTTGTCCAGCAGACCTATGCAAGACGACATTTAGTAGTGGGGGATTCACTCACTTTTGGTGTGGGCGACGGCCTTGGCGCCGAGCATGCGGTCGAGCAACCAAGGAAGGATGACGGCAAGCAAATAAAACTTCGATGCGAAGTACTTGTTGCCTAAAAAGTTGCGGTTCGCATCAAGCCAGGCTGGCGCGCCCGGCATGACATCGCGAGCCTGTTCGGCAAAAGCGCGAACCTGCTCGAAGCGCCGGCTGGCCAGTCCACGCAAGTCGAAACGAAAACTGCCTTTGGATTGCACGTACGGCAAGTCCTTGAAATGTCCTGCGATGTACTTGCGCATCAGCACTTTGTTTACGCCGCCGGGGCCGATCAGGTGATCGTCGGGAACCTGATGGAAAACCCAGTCGCGCAACGATTCGTTGCAATACGGGTAGGCCAGCCGAAGCGACATGGCCCTGGCAAGGTACATGCCTTTGGCGAGCATGCCTGATTCCAGGATGGTGCATGAAATGCGGCGTATGGCTTCCTTCGATTGCGCCGCATCGATATCGGAGCGGAATGACTCCAGGCGCTGCCGTGAGCTGGCCGAAATATCGCAGCCAAGCAAGGCATCCACTTCCGCATCGCTGAAACGCGAACCGGGAAGGAAACGCTCAAACTCATTCATCTGCAGGGTCGACAGCACAAAGCAGAGCTTGAAGTTGCGGCTCACCAGGCGTGACGTGAACAGTGCATGGGGTAAACGGATGCTCCTTGCCAGCAACGCAAGCAAACGATCCGTGTTGTGTAAAGGGCAGCCGAAATACTCGTCTGCACCAAGGCCGTCAACGATGCCATCACCGCCCCGCGCGCGGACTTCCGTCACCAAATCGGCATAGGAAAGCGCCGCAAAATCGGCAGTAAGCAAAGGTACGCGCGGGACCATGGCGAGATAGCGGTCGTAGGCGCGCTCCGGATCGCATACCAGCGTTTCGTGGTGCAGGCCGAGCTTTTTGGCGACCTGGCTTGCCGACGGAATTTCATTTTCTTCGCGGCCGCCGTAATAGGTGAAGCAGGTTGTGTCCGGACGCGTCTCGGACAGTGCGATGGCCAGCGTGGTGGAGTCCTTGCCGCCGCTTTGAAGCAACCAGGGAGCCTGCATGTTGGCGGTGGTGAGAGCGATCGAATCGCACAGCAGGCGATGATAGGTCTCAAGCAGCTTGTTTTCGTCGACCGTTCCGGGCGCTGGACGCCAACGTGCCAACGCGGACTGAAACCGATAGTGGTACGCCGGAGCGGCATGCATGTCCTGCGCCGGGTCGAAACCGGTCCCGGCAAGCTTCACATTCCGATAAATGGAATGTGGCGGATAGACGAATGAATTTCGCAACAGATCGGCGAGCGATACGGGATCTATCGAAACCTCATCGCCCTGGATGCCTTCAACAGGTGAGAAGTCGACTTCGCTCAGATAAGGCGAGGTATCGATCTGAATATTCGTTCGACCAGGGATGCCGGAGCTCAAAGCGAAGCTCGTTGCTTGAATGCAACTCTCGTCGATTTGGAAATCTTTCATGGCTCGATAGCCACGGAGCGCACGGCTTGCTCGATGGTGTACGCACATCGAAAGTGCAGCCTCACAACCGTCACGGGTGCTACGGCTTGCAGGTTAATGTGTTGGATCGTTGCGTTTATCGGTGCAACGGGGCGACCCGTTGCCATTCGATAGGACATAAACGCCCCCATCCCGCTCGTTCGCAGGTGCGTCCTAGGTAATAAAAACCTCCCTATGCGATGCGCGTGCATCGCAGCTAGCGTATATCCCCCGTGATCTACCGGGTCATAATGTGATCTTAATCACACTTCTGTCGAATTTCGGTGTACGTATCAAACACGGGCTGGCAAGTAGGCCGGGATGAAATCCCAGCTTCGTCGAACCTACCGACGCTGGATGTCGTCCCAGCCTACTTGTCGTATTGCGCGCCGCTGTGTTCAAGCTGCCGTGGTCGTGATGTCGCTAATAAAGCCGCGATAAGAACGCAACGGCCGACCCAGCAGCTTGGTGAGGCGTTCGACATCACCCGCTTCGGGAAGCATGCCGTCGCTGACGTAACGCTCGGCCATCAGGCGCATCTCGTAAGCCATCCATGTCGGCATGAAGCTGGCCATGTTCTGCTCGAAGCCAGCAGGGTCATCGCCGCCGTACGCCACGGGGCGTCCCAGCACATCCGACCAGATTGCCGCCACGTCCGTGCCTGTCAGCGTGTCGGGGCCGACCAGGTTGATCGTTTCGATCGGCAGCGTGGCGGGGGATTGATCGCGATGGATCAGCTCGATGGCGGCCACTTCGGCGATGTCGCGTGTATCGATCATGGCCACGCCCTTGCTGCCGATCGGCATCGGATACACGCCGTGATTGAGCACCACGTCCTTGATCATGTGTTCGTTGTCGATGAAGTAGGTCGCGCGCAGGATCGTCGCGCTGAAACCCATCTGCTTCAGCATCTGCTCGGCACCCGATTTCACCGCGAAGTGCGGCACGTTGACGAAGCGGTCGGCGTGGAGCACCGACAGATAGACGACTCGCTTGACCCCCGCCTCCCGCGCAACGTTGAGGGTGATGATCGCCTGGGTGAATTCATCGCCGGTGACGGCATTGAGCAAGAACAATGTGCTGACACCGTCGAACGCGGTGCGTAATGCATCGATGTCGAGCAGGTCGCCTTGGACCACATCAACGCTGGCAGGGAATTGGGCTTTCGACGGGTCGCGGGTGAGCACGCGCACCGAGGCGCCGCGCTTGACGAGTTGGTCGACGACGTGACGGCCGACGCGGCCGGTGGCACCAGTAACGAGGATAGACATGGCATTTACTCCGGGTGGGTTGAGAACACACCCGCCATGTTATTGATCCAATTTCTGGCGCATAGCCGCTAAAATGAGACGTAACGTCTCACAGGTGGAACATATGGATCTGCTCGCACTCGCCGACTTCAACCTGGTGGCCCGTCACGGCGGGTTTGGCAAAGCCGCCCGCGAAGCCGGCCGTCCGAAGGCCACGCTGTCCCGTCGCGTGGCCGAGTTGGAGGCCAGCCTTGACCTGCGTTTGTTTGAACGAGGCGCGCGATCGCTCAAGCTCACGGAAGAAGGGCATGCACTGTTCGAACGAACCGGCCTGTTGCTGACCGAACTGGAGGAGACAACCACGGCGATCGCCTCGGGCGGACACACGGCGCGCGGACGATTGCGCATCAGCGCGCCGCTGCTGTTTTCGCAGACCGCCATGGGAAAACTCGCGGCGGGTTTCGCGTTACGCCATCCGCAAGTGCGATTGGAAATCACGGCGGAAGATCGCGCGGTGGACATGATCGAAGAAGCCTATGACCTGGTCATTCGCGTCAATCCGGAGCCGGATGCAACGCTGGTCGGACGCATCTTTCTGCGTGATCGGCTGGTCATTGTCGCGAGCCCGAACTTGCCGTTTCCCAACGATGGCGGCCCGGTTCCCGCCGTCACTCGCGGTTCCATGCAGCAAACCGAGACTTGGTCGCTAACGACACCATCAGGGCCATCGACCATGCTGGTCAAGCCCGTACTCAGCTTGTCATCGCTGCTTATGGTCCGCGATGCGGTTTGCGCGGGCGCCGGCGCTGCGCGCCTGCCGCTGTCACTGGTCAGCCCGGATCTCGCCGCCGGAACGTTGGTGCATGGGGGAGACGTGGAAGGACCCGAGATCGCCCTCTGGGCGCTTTACCCCACGCGCCGATTGCTCAGCGCGCGCGTATCGGCATTTCTGGACTATCTCAGGGAAGCGTTTCCACGAGGAACACCCGACGAACTTGCCGCCTATGTCGGGGCTTGACGATGTTTTCGTTGCTCAGGGAAGGATTTGCGTGATCAGGAGCAAGGCAGCAAAGAAGCCGAGCGGCGCGAGATGGGCAAACTCGCGGTGACGCAGCACGGTCAACACGGCGGCGGCGATCACGATGGCCCCCAATAACAGGCCCAACCCGCGCGTGAAAGAAAAAGCGATAAGGACGGCGGCCGCCATCTCCAGCACACCGGTCACACGGCACCACCAGCCCGGGTAACCCCAGCGAACGAAGCCGCTTTGCGTCGCGGGCGTGCCGATCGTGTTGAAGAGCCCGGCACCGAAGAACGCGATGACCAGCAACCAGATCGAGAGCGAATGCAGCATGCTGGCTTACTCCTGACGATGAAGGGGATCGCCGCCAGTCATCTGCGCCGATGCAAAAGCATGCATGCGTAAGGCGCGCCGTGTCGAGTCTCCCGCAATATGCAGGCTGGGATGAAATCCCAGCATCGCCATGCCCATCCATGCTGGGATTTCATCCCAGCCTAGGCGACGAGGGAATCCTTGCTGCCGTCAGCTCATTGCTCTCTATGGACAGGCAACAGACGGCTGTCAAAAGTACGCCACTCGCCGTCGGTGCCCTGAATCTTGATCACTGCGTCGTCTGCGCCGCGGCGCGCGGCTGCGCGGCATTCCTGCAAGGCATACGCCAACGCTTCCTGGCGAGAGGGGAAGCGATGGGTGTGATGATCTTCCACGACCACCGCCGTCGGTGCCGATAGCTGGGGGGCGAGCTGGGGAATGAAAAACATGGGAAGGATGAACGATGAAGTTGCAGCGACTTTGCAACGGCGAGCGTCGTCGCCGTGTGGAAGGCCGGTTGATGACACGCGCTTGCCATGGATGCGTTTATCCTGTGGCAGCTTTCATGCGCGGCGCGTCAAACGCGCATCGATACAGCGGCGCTGGTCTGCTGATCGCCGCTCAACGTCGCGTGGAAACATGTTGCTTGGCCATAATGTGCGGTGGAGGAACTCATGGCTCGCATTTTTATTACGGGCTCAGCGGACGGCCTTGGTCGAGCCGCCGCGCAGACCTTGCTTGCCGATGGCCATCACGTTGTTGTCCACGTCCGCGGACAGCAACGCCTGGATGCGGTGCAAGAACTGCTGGACGCGGGAGCGCGGGCGGTCGTCGGAGATCTGTCGGATCTTTCACAAACCCAGGATGTCGCCAGGCAGGTCAACCAGCTCGGCGGGATGGACGCGATCATTCACAACGCAGGCGTCTACTCCGATCCACGCGTGCTGCCGGTCAACGTGGTTGCACCTTATGTGCTCACGGCGCTTATCCGCCGGCCGCGCCGTTTGATTTACCTGAGCAGCGGCATGCATCTGAGCGGCCGCCCCGTACTTACGGGATTGGACTGGACCGGGAAAAGCGCATCTGCCTCGTATTCGGACAGCAAGCTTTTTGTCACCACGCTCGCCGCAGCGGTGGCTCGCCTTTGGAGCGATGTGGTCAGCAGTTCCGTGGACCCCGGTTGGGTTCCGACCAAAATGGGAGGGCCCAGCGCCCCCGATGACTTGCGCTTGGGACACCGGACGCAGGAGTGGCTTGCGACAAGCCAGGATCGGGACGTTTTTCTCTCGGGCCATTACTGGCATCACCAGCGTCGCGTCGAGCCGCATGCGGCATCGCGCGATATTGTTTTTCAGAATGCGTTGCTGGATACGCTCGAAGAAGTGACTGGCTTGGCGCTATCCAAGTCCTGAAGCGAGACTTTGCCGATGGTTGATGTTGGTGAGAGGAGCGGGATAGGTATCTCAATCCTCGCGGAGGATAGCTCCCTGCTGCTTGCACCTGATTAGCGTTGAATCTCAGCTACGCCAGATGCCGTTCCCTCCCCTGCGTAGTAGGGGAGGGGTAGGGGCAATGCTCCGAACTCAAGGATTTTCAACCGCTGGAAACTCTTGTTCGTCATTCCAGCGAAAGCTCACTGCTGTCCGGAAAAAATTTTCCCGGCTTGCCTAAATGCCTAAATATTCGTCGTCCCGGCGAAGGCCGGGATCCAGCGACTTATAAATCGTCAAAGTCACTGGGCCCCGGCCTTCGCCGGGGCGACGAATCGGTAGCGTTGAATTTCAACGAAAAATTCAAGCATCAGGTGATGGCCGAGAAAATTTTCCCTGTCACTTCGTTTTTTCCCGGACAGCAGTGAGCGAAAGCTGGAATGACGGGTTTGGGTTCTGTAGCGACTGGAAGAACCTTAATCTTACTGTGTCATAAATTCACGAGGTGTTCTGAACGGGTGCTCGTCCGCAACATGGACAGCGCGGCAAGCTAGCTGCGAGCGCGAGGCTGAGAACGTAGCGTAGTGATGGTATCGAGTCGGGCACGTGTCGCTG
>NZ_DATEJY010000014.1:0-20871 GCF_035277725.1 Dyella sp.
ATTCCCATGCACGACAAAAACTACCAAGCCGGCGCACGCACATCTGTCGTAGATCCGCTCGACAAAGGGCTGGGCGCATTGGAAGTACCGTGTCCGCCGGAGGCGATTGCCGCATATGGCTGGAACCTGTTGCAGGAAGACCTGAGCCTTCCCACTGCCGTGCTGTCGCAATCGCGGCTGGCGCACAACCTGGCATGGATGCAGCGTTTTGCCAGTGAATACGGCGCCAAGCTCGCGCCGCACGGCAAGACCACCATGGCGCCGCGTTTGTTTGCACAGCAGCTTGCCGCGGGCGCTTGGGGCATCACGCTGGCCACGGCGCATCAAACCCGCGCAGCGTATGCGCACGGCGTGCGGCGCGTGCTGATGGCCAATCAGCTGATCGGCCGGCGCAACATGGCAATCATCGCCGAGCTGCTGGCCGATCCTGCGTTTGAATTTTTCTGCCTGGTCGATGCACCTGATCAGGTCGAACAGCTTGCGGCACATTTCAGCGCAGCAGGCCGGTCGATCCAGGTATTGATCGAACTGGGCGCCGACGGCGGACGTACCGGCGTGCGCCATGAAGCGCAACGGCAAGCACTACTTGATGCGCTGACTCAGGCCAGACACGTGGTGAAACTGGCAGGCGTGGAAGTTTACGAAGGCGTGTTGAAGGATGAAACAGCCATTCGTGCATTGTTGAAACGTGCGGTGGCGGCAGTGCGTGACCTGGCTGATGCTGGCCGCATCGAGCGTTCACCCGCCGTGCTCAGCGGCGCAGGCTCGGCCTGGTATGACGTGGTTGCCGAAGAATTTGCCAAGGCCGATATCGGCGCGCCGCTGGATATCGTGCTACGTCCTGGCTGCTATCTCACGCACGACGTGGGCGCTTATCGCACGGCCCAGGCCCAGATCGAAATGCGCAACCCGGTCGCGCACACCATGCGTGCAAGCCTGCTGCCGGCCTTGCAGGTGTGGGCTTATGTGCAGTCCCTGCCGGAACCGGGGCGCGCCATCGTGGCGCTGGGAAAACGCGATGCCGCGTTCGATGCGGGAATGCCTTTGCCGGCAACCCATTTTCGTCCCGGCCAAAGCGCGCCCTCGCCCGCACCAAAGCACTGGGAAATCACCGGCATGATGGACCAGCACGCATACATGGATATCGCCACCGGCGACGACATCCGCATCGGCGACATGATTGCGTTCGATATCTCGCATCCTTGCCTTACGTTCGACAAATGGCGGCAGATTCCGGTCATTGATGATGCGTACAACGTCGTGGATGTGGTGCAGACGTTTTTCTGATGAGCGCGACACATGGGTCGCCATGAAACACATTCCTGCCTCAAGGCCGTCATTCCCGCGAAAGCGGAAATGATGACCGTTGGGGCACGTAGGCTGGGATGGAATCCCAGCATGTTTTGGCATGGCGAAAGCTGGGATTTCATCCCAGCCTACATGGGTCTGCGCGTGAATCAAAACACCGCTGGCGGCAAAGTCTGCGACGGCGGCGTACGCACCAGGCCCAGCAAATCCTCGCTCAGCATCGCGCCATGTGTCGCAAATAAACCATGTCCCGCCCCTTCATACGCACGCAGGACACTCCCCGGCAGCATATCCGCGGTGCGCTTTCCGTTCGAGGCAAACGGCGCAACGCGATCCTCGGTACCGTGAATCACCAGCGATGGCAAGTTGATGGCGGCACCCATGTCGCCGATGAATTCCGTATCGGCGAACGCCCGCACGCAACCGATCATGGCGATGCGCGACGCGGGTTCGGCGAGCGATTTCACCCAATCGACCATCACGCGGCTGACGCCGGAGCCGCCCAATATCTGGTCGACGTATTGATCGAGGTAGGCAAAGCGGTCAGCGCGGATGCGCGTGCAGATGTCGTCGAACCTGGCCTCGTCGGCGCCATCGGGATTGTCCTTGCTCTTGATCATGCTGGGCGTCACCGCGCTGACCAGGGCGAAACGCGTGATGCGCTGGCCGAGGTTGCGGCTCATGTAGCGCACCACTTCGCCCGCTCCGACCGAAAAACCCACCAAGGTCACGTCGTGCAAGTCGAGTGTTTCCAGCACCGCCTTGAGGTCGTCGGCGAAGCGGTTGAAGTTGTAGCCGTCGGCGGGCTTGGACGATTTGCCGAAGCCGCGGCGATCATACGTAATCACGCGACAGCCGCCGCTGGCCAATGCAAATACCTGCTCTTCCCACATCGAATGATCGAAGGGATAGCCATGCAGCAGCACCACGGGCGGTCCGTAGCCGATGTCTTCGTAGTACAGCTCGATCGGGCGACCCAGACTATCCGTTTCGACCTGTAGCATGCTCATGGGTTTCTCCTGTCTTCCGGTGAAATTAACGTTGCGGCGATGAAGAAGGCGTCGCCGCACACCGTTTTTCTACGATTCCTGCGCAGTGGGTTCACTCGGTGGAGGCGCTGGCGACGGTTTTGTATCCTGCGGGTGAAGCAGATAGCTGGTGTGCGGATTGGCCATCTCGATGCCCGCCTCGCGAAAGCGTTGCGTGATGCGCCGGTTGAGTTCGCGCTGCACGCCCCAGCGTCCTTTGTCGAGACACTGCATCTGCCCGACGATGGTCACTTTCGAGCCGTCCATCGCATCGACACCCCATATTTCCAGGTCCTTGAGAATCAAATCGCGGAATGCCGGATCGCTGCGCAGTTCCCTGCCGATCCTGGTCAATGCCTCCATCGCGCTATCGATGTCGTTGCCGTAGGCAATGCTGACGGCCATCGAGGCATTGCCGATGCCGCGGTTGGTGTTGTTCACCGTGGTAACGGAACTGAAAGGAATGGTGTACAGCGATCCATCGCCCCCGCGCAGCCGCACCGTGCGCACGGACAGGTATTCCACCGTGCCGGAAACACCGGCCACGGTCACCCAGTCACCCACCTGCATGGCGTTTTCCATCAACAGGAAAATGCCGGTGATGAAATCCTGCACCAGTTTTTGCGAACCGAAACCCAGCGCGACGCCGACGATGCTCGCACTGGCCAACAGTGGCGTGGTGTTGATGCCGATCTCGTTCAGCGCAGTGAGCCCCACCACCAGCACGACCAGGATAAGCAGGCCCGTGCGCATCATCGGCAACAACGTGCGCAAGCGTGCCGCGCGCATCAGGTCGCCCTGGTCGGTCCACACGGTAATGCGTCGTTCGATGCTGAAGCTTGCCGCTTCCCATGCCGCGATCGCAATCACCGTTGCCACCAGGATCGTCAACACTGCCGAGGTAAGACTGCGCCCGACCGCGCCGTGCCCCAGCCATCCGAGCGCATCCAAGCCCCACGATTGCAGCAAGGCAATGATGGTGAACACCGTAATGAAGAAAGAAACCAGCCGGCTGACGATCGGGTAGTAACGCCGCGAAAGCCTGCTGCGCGCATCGCTGGCGGCGGCACTGCTGCCGTCGCGATACCGAAACGCGCGGCCGAGCGCGCCCTGCACGAGAATGGTGATGACGCGCGCGACTATCAGGATGCCGGCCGATACGCCGATGAAATGAATGAGTTTCGGAAAGCCGTCTTCCACCCCCAGCGCCCACACCACCCAGACGCCAAGCACAAACGCCACCGCGAACAACACCCACGCGTGCGACAACCAGTTGCGCGTGGCAGCAATCGGCCCGGTGGCATTCGGTGCGGCAGCGATCGCGCGCCCCACCGGCCCGCGCAGTTTCAAAATCAGGATCACCGCCGCGATATGCACGAACAGCGACACCAGCTTGATGAACGCCATCCGGCTCGCTTCGCCGCCGCCAAGTCCCGCCAGCGCATCACCCAGCGCCATGCCGAAGGCCGCGGTAAACACAATGCAGCGCATCCACAGCAGCACCGTTTTGGTGGTCTGGTGGCTGACGCGCAACACGCACATGCCCGGCCCTTCCGGCGACACCAGCAGACGCAGCACCGCCATCGTGATGCGCGCGCTGATGTACGCATCGATAAAACTGCTGACGACGTCGTGCACACGCTCGTCGTCACCGCCCACGCCGCGCAGCACCAGGCCGGCGACCACAAAGAACACGCCAAGCGGCACCAGATTGATCAGCAAGGCAACCGCGGCGAACAGCAGGTGATGCAGCGTATTCACGTAGCGCGCCGGTTTTGCATGGGCCGGCGGCTTGCGTGGTTTGGCGGTAGCAGCATCGGCGGCCGATGGACTGCTGGCCGAGTTCTGTTCGCCCACCTGCACGGGTTCCACCTTGTCGACACCGTGCTCCTGCGTGTGCACAAGTGCCACATCCGTTGCTGGCGGTTGCACGCCCGCCACCGTCTTGGCCTGTTCGGTCTTCGCCGCCTCCGAAACCTGCGCGGACCTGGCTTCGCGGCGCGCGGCGACTTGCTCGTGCGCCTCGTGCGTGCGATCGCGCTGCTCCACCGCATTCGACTTGGCGACCAGTGCGCGCAAGGGTCGCCGCAACAGGAAATGCAGCAGCCATTCGAACAACACGGCCGCGGCGAATACGCCCGCCAATGTGCCGGCGGTCTGCAACAACAGATCGCGATCCGCTTCGTTGGCGATATGGCCGCCGGAGCGCACGAACATCACGAACAACGCCGCCAGCGATCGCCGCGCGTCATCGAGTTGATGCGTGAAGCCATCGGCCCATAGGCTGATCTGGCGCAAGCTGCGCGCAATCAGGCCATCGGCCTGGAGCGGCACGATCGATTTGGCCGCAGGCTTGGCGGCTGCGCTTGCAGGCGCGGCCTTTGGCGCAGGCGCCGGCGAGCTTTTTCTTGCTTGATTTTGATTGGCCGCATGCGTGCCGTTCGTGCCGGATTGAATGCACGGCGTATTGGCGTTGATGGATGCGGAGGCCGGCTCGGCTGCGTGGAGAGGCAGCGCGATCGCCACGCACATCGTGGCGAACAGACTTATAAAAAGAGTCCGGATGGCTTTTCGGGGATGTCTACGAACGGGAAGGCGTGCTTCATTCACTGCGGTGTGCGTATCGCCACTTGCCTATGCGCCTCAACCTCGTCCCACCGTGCACTGCACGCTGTAAACGTCGCGTGCAAGAAAAGTTGTTCACCCATTCATATCGCACGCGACAGTCGAATTTTCGCCTGCACGTCTACGGGCATTCGTCTCACCGTCTTCACTTTGCCACACCGCCAGCTGTACGGAAGTTTGATCCCTTGCGCCCTAACCTCAAGCATAAGCCACTGCAATCATCGGCGAATCGTCGCCTTGCAGACTTTTTATGAGAATGATTGGATGACTATTACCAGAACCCACAGGACTTATCCTTCACATCGCCATCAGAAACGTGAAGTCGGCACGCGGCGCAAACCCGAATTGCCTGCTGCCGATGCGCGCACTGATCGCAGCAGCGCCCGCGTGTTGTTCGTCACCACCGAGATGACGGACTTTGTGAAAGCGGGCGGGCTGGGCGATGTTTCCGCGGCCCTGCCCCGCGCCTTATCCAAGCATCACGACGTGCGGGTGCTGATTCCGGGCTATCCGAGCGTGCTTGCCGTATTCGGCGACAGCCTCAAGACGATCGGCAAAACCCGCAGCTATCACAAGCTGCCGCCCTGCCAGATTGCCGAAGCGCAGTTGAGCGATGGCTTGACCGTGCTGGTGCTGCGCAATGCCGATCTGTATGAGCGCGAAGGCTCGCCCTACGCGGATGCCAGCGGACACGAATGGCCGGACAACGATATTCGCTTCGCCACGCTGTCGCGCGCGGCAGCCGAAATCGCGCTGCGCAACGTGCACATGCGCTGGCAGCCGGATGTGCTGCATCTGAACGACTGGCCGTGCGCACTCGCGGCACATTACCTGGATGGCGAGAGCGATGCCGTGCCGACAGTGCTGACCATTCACAACCTGGCCTACCAGGGCGTGTTTCCGGCCTCGACCGCGATGCACATCGGCATGTCGGCGCGCCGCCGCATCGAGCACGATCGCCACGGCCGCATCTCGTTTCTGCATGAAGGCATCGCCAAGGCCACATATCTCACCACCGTCAGCGAGTGCTACGCCAAGCAAATCACGGAGCCGGCCTGCGGTTGCGGCCTTGATACGCTGCTGCGCAGGCGATCGCTGGACGGCCGCCTCACCGGCATCGTCAACGGCATCGACGCGAGCTGGGATCCGCATCGCGATGCAGCACTGGTGTCGCCCTTCGCCATCGGCGAGTGGGACAAGCGCCAGGAGAATACGCGGCAGCTGCGCGATGAACTAGGGCTGCGCCAGCAGGACGGTCCGCTGTTCGCGGTGATCTCTCGCATGGTGCAGCAGAAGGGTGTCGACCTGATCTGCGAAGCCGCGCCGCAAATCATCGCCGCCGGCGGCCAGCTTGCGCTGATCGGCCGTGGCGATCCCGCCATCGAACGCACCATTGCACGCTTGCCGCGCCGTTTTCCGGGGCGCGTGGCGGCACATATCGGCTTTGAGGAAGGCCTGGCGCGGCGCATGTTCGCGGGCGCGGATTTCCTGTTGATGCCATCGCGCTATGAACCATGCGGGCTCAGCCAGATGTATGCACAGGCCTACGGCTGCCTGCCGCTGGCGCATGCCACGGGCGGTCTGGTCGACACCATCGAGGATGGCGTCACCGGCTTGTTGTTCCGCGATGCCACTGTCTCGGAACTGCGCCGCTGCCTGCAACGCGCGTTCCGCATCTACGCCGAACCGCTGCTGCTCAATGCCATGCGCGGCGCGGCGATGCTGGAGAAACACGGTTGGGATATTCCGGGCGGGCAATACGCGGCGCTGTATCGCCGCATGCTGCCCAACAAGAATCAGGCCAGCGTGTCGTCCGCGCAGCCCGCGCCCTCCGTGCGCAAAGAGGATGCGTATGCCCACACCTGAGCAGACAAGCACCACCGTCGGCATGCATGCAGAACCGGCCTGTGGGTTGGCACGTGAGCGCATCGCGCGCCGATGCCGAAGCGGTTCTGCGCAGGCCGCCGCGTGAGGGCGGGCGACGGCATGGCCGTGGCCCAGGCAACGCGCGTTGCCGCATGCATTCCCGCCGAGGCGCTGCAAGCCTTGGACAAGGGACGCTGCGGCACACCGTTTGAATGGCTGGGTCCGCATCAGCATGGCGATGGCTGGCATGTCGCCACCGTGGCGCACGGCGCGGCCGCAGTGGAAGTCGTATTGCTCGGCGAAAGCAAGACCTGGCCAGCGCAGCGCCAAGGCGAAGGTGTGTTCATCGCCACGCTGCCGCACGAGCCGGAAAACTATCGCCTGCGCATCTATTGGCCGACCGGCGAGGAAATGCTCGGCGATCCTTATGCCTTCGCCCCATTGCTGACCGAAGGCACGCTGCGCGCCTTCCACGCCGGTGAATTGAGCCATCCGGGCGACATCCTCGGCGCGCACGTGGTGCACATCAACGAGGTGAGCGGCGTGCATTTTTCGGTGTGGGCACCGAATGCGCGACGCGTCTCCGTGGTCGGCGATTTCAATCAATGGGACGGGCGGCGCCACATGATGCGCCGGCACGATCACGAAGGCGTGTGGGAAATCTTCGTGCCCGGCGTCAAGGCCGGTGCGCTCTATAAATTCGAATTGCTCGACCGCAACGGGCATTTGCTGCCACTGAAAGCCGATCCCTTTGCGCGGCAGACCGAACTGCCGCCGGCAACCGCCTCGGTCGTTGCCGCGCCACTGTCGATCACCTGGCACGATGCATCGTGGATGGCGCATCGCGCGTCGGTGGATCACGAGCGCACACCCATCTCCATCTACGAAGTGCACGCCGGCTCCTGGCAGTGGGACGAAACAGGCCAACCGCTGGATTGGGATGCGCTGGCCACGCGCTTGATTCCCTACGTGCAGGCGCAGGGTTTTACGCATATCGAATTGATGCCGATCACCGAATTTCCGTTCGGCGGTTCATGGGGCTATCAGCCCATCGCCATGTATGCGCCCACGGCACGGCTTGGCCGTCCGGATGCGTTCGCCCGCTTCGTCGATTCCTGTCACGTGGCCGGCATCGGCGTGATCATCGACTGGGTCAGCGCGCACTTCCCTTCCGACGAACATGGCTTGCGCGATTTCGATGGCACCAAGCTTTACGAACACAGCGATCCGCGCGAAGGCGTGCATCAGGATTGGGACACGCTGATCTACAACTATGGCCGCCACGAAGTGCGCCAGTATCTGCTCGGCAGCGCCGTGCACTGGATGCGCCACTACCATGTGGACGGCCTGCGCGTGGACGCCGTCGCCAGCATGCTGTATCGCGACTACAGCCGTCCGGAAGGCGAGTGGATTCCGAACAAGCATGGCGGCCGCGAAAACCTCGAAGCGATCGACTTCGTGCGTGCGCTCAATCAAACCGTCGCACGCGAACAAAGCGGCGTACTGGTGATTGCGGAGGAATCCACCGCGTGGCCAGGCGTCACGCGCCACATCAACGACGGCGGCCTGGGCTTCAGCTATAAGTGGAACATGGGCTGGATGCACGACAGCCTGGAGTACATGAAGCGCGATCCGCTGTATCGCCGCTATCACCATCACAACCTCACCTTCAGCCTGGTGTATGCGTGGTCGGAAAAATTCCTGCTGCCGCTATCGCATGATGAAGTGGTGCACGGCAAGGGTTCGCTGATCGCGCGCATGCCGGGCGATCGCTGGCGCAAGTTCGCCAACCTGCGCGCGTACTTCGGCTACATGTGGACGCATCCGGGTAAGAAGCTTCTGTTCATGGGCGGCGAATTCGCGCAGGAACGCGAATGGGATCACGACCGTCCGCTCGATTGGCATCTGCTGGATGACCCGCTGCACCGCGGCGTGCAGCAATTGGTGGCGGATCTCAACAGCGTGTTCGTGCACGAACCGGCCTTGCACCGCTGCGACCACGAACCAGGCGGCTTCCAGTGGGTGGTCGGCGACGACACGCATGCCTCGGTGTACGCCTATCTGCGTTTCGGTGGCGAAGGCGTACCGCCGATTCTGGCGGTGTGCAATTTCACGCCGGAGGTGCGCCGCGGTTATCGCATTGGCGTGCCCGAAGGCGGCCTGTGGCGTGAGCTGTGCAACACCGACAGCGCACATTACGGCGGCTCGAACGTGGGCAACGGCGGCATGATCCATGCCGATTCCGAAGGCTGCCGCGGCCAGCCGCATGCGTTGAACCTGGTCTTGCCGCCCTTGGCGACGTTGATTCTGCGACCGGAAAGGAGCTGACGGTGACATTCGACGGCAGATGTATCCGTGACGTTCTTTTGCTTGTCATTCCGGCGAAGGCCGGAATCCAGTTCAAATACCGTGTGCCTAGCACCCAACATAAAAAATGCTGTGCCCTTCAGACGCTTACTTCACTGGATTCGGGCCTTCGCCGGAGTGACGACTCACCTCAGGGTGCAAACCCCAGTGCAGCGTGATGGGAGACTTGCCCATGTGGGGATTTGCCTCCCAGCCCCGCGGCTCCCGAACAGATACAGCGGTGCGATGCGTATGTCTGCCAATCCCATTACCCATAAATCGCCCGCCACGTCCTGCCATAACTGCACGTACGGCGCGCAAGTGCTCAACGACGGCACCACTCGCTTTCGCTTGTGGGCGCCCAGCGCCGAACGCGTGGAACTGGTGATCGACGAGCTGGCGTTACCGATGAAACGCGATGCCGACGGCAATCACACCTTGTTGGTCGAAGTCGATCCGGACACGCGCTACGTCTATCGCGTCGGTGATCGGCAAGTGCCCGATCCGGCATCGCGCGCGCAGCCCGGCGGCGTGCTCGGCGCGAGCATGGTGGTCGATCCGCGTGACTACGTATGGAAGTGCAACGACTGGAACGGCATGCCATGGCATCACGCCGCCATCTGCGAAGTGCACGTGGGCGCGATGGGCGGCTTCGAGAACGTATCCCAGGCATTGCCGCGCCTGGCCGCCTGCGGCTACACCGCCATCGAGCTGATGCCGGTCAACTCGTTTCAGGGCGATCGCAACTGGGGCTACGACGGCGTGCTGCCGTATGCGCCGGATGCCTCCTACGGCAGCATCGATTCGTTCAAGGCGCTGGTCGACGAAGCGCACCGGCTGGGCCTGGCGGTGATCCTGGACGTGGTCTACAACCACTTCGGCCCGGTCGGCAACGAACTGGCCCATTACGCGCCGGAATTCTTCAACGCCGACACGCACACGCCGTGGGGTGCGGCCATCGATTTTCGCCGCCCGCAGGTGGCGCGCTACTTCATCGACAACGCGCTGATGTGGATCAACGAATACCGCATCGACGGCCTGCGCCTGGATGCCGTGCATGCCATCCAGCCGAAAGCCTTCCTGGAAGAACTGGGCGCCGCCATCCGCCGCACCTGCCTGCCGCGCGGACGCGAGGTGTGGCTGATCCTGGAAAACGAACACAACAGCGCAAGCCTGTTGCGGGGCGACTACAACGCGCAGTGGAACGACGACCTTCACAACGTGTTGCACGTGCTGCTCACCGGCGAGCACGAAGGCTATTACGGCGACTTCGCCAAACACCCCACGCAGGACCTTGCCAAGGCCTTGTCGGAGGGTTTCATCTTCCAGGGCCAGCACGACCGCCGCGGCATCTCGCGTGGCGAACCCAGCCAGGATCTGCGGCCGTCCGCCTTCGTGTTGTTTTTGCAGAACCACGACCAGATCGGCAACCGCCCACTGGGCGAACGGCTGACGTGCCTGGCGAACGAAGCGGATCTGCGCGCGGCCACGGTATTGGCGGCGCTCAGCCCGATGGTTCCCTTGTTCTTCATGGGCGAGGAATGGGGTTGCCGCACGCCGTTCTACTACTTCACCGATTACGACGGCGAGCTGGCGCAGAAAGTGCGCGAAGGCCGGCGCGCGGAGTTCGCGCATTTTTCCGGCTTCACCGATCCGGAGCGGCGCGAGTTGATTCCCGATCCGAATGCGCTGGACACCTATGCCGCTTCCATCCCACGCGTGGAAGACAGCATGCTGGCGATGGAGTGGAAGCGCTGGTTTGCCGGCCTGCTGCAGTTGCGCAAACGCTACCTGGTCGACCGCCTTGGCAACTGCTGCGCGCTCGGTTGCGAAGTGCTCGGCGACAAGGCGGTGTACGCACGCTGGCGCCTGAGCGACGGGCATCGCTGGGAAATCGCCTTGAACCTGTCGGACCGCGACGTATCGCTGCCGCGCGATTCGGCCACCAAGGTGCTTTGGATCGAACCACAAGACGCGATGGATGCGCTCGATCGCGGCGTGCTCGCGGCGCACACCGCTGTCGTCACGGAGAGGGAATTGGAAGGTGAACGACTGCTCGCTTGAAACATTGGCGCGTGCTGCAGGCATAGGCGTTCATTGGACAGATGCCTATGGACAGGATCGATCGCTATCGGACAACACGTTGCATAGCCTGCTCGAAGCCATGCAGTTGCCTTCGCATGACGAAGCAAGCCGCCAGGCAAGCCTGAGATCGATCGAGGAACGCGCCAACCGCGTGCCTGCGCTGATCACTGCCGACGTTGATGGCGTGTTCGACCTGCCACCCGCTGCGCGTGGCAGCCGCGTGGTAACGGCTACCGACGAAGAAGGCAAGGAACAACCGCTCCAACTGCCCGGCGACGGCAAATGCCGCGCACCGCTGCAAGCCGGGTATTACCAGCTGAGCATGGGATCGCAGCAACTGATGCTCGCCGTGGCGCCGCAGCGTTGCTTCAACGTGAGCGATGCATTGGGCCTGGAACAACATCGCGCCTGGGGCTTGGCGGCACAGGTCTACGGGTTGCGCCACGCCGGCGATGGTGGCCTGGGCGATAGCCGGGCCGTGGCGGAATTGGCCGAAGCCATCGGCCATGCCGGCGGCGATGCCTTGGCGCTCAGCCCAGTGCACGCGATGAGCCCGATCCACGGGCATGCCAGTCCGTATTCGCCTTCGCATCGCGGCTTTCTCAACTGGATGCATGCGGATGCTGCGCAAGTCTTGGGTGCGCCGGCTTTGGAAGACGCGATCCGGCAAAGCGGTGTCGCGTCTACCTGGCAACTCGCGCAGCAAGGCAAACGGGTCGCTTGGCCCGAAGCGTACGCTTTGCGTCGCATTGTGTTCGGTGTCTTGCATGCGCAACTCGCGCACGCGCAGCAAGCGGTGCGCGATGATCTGGCGCGCTTCACCGCACAAGGCGGCGATGCGTTGCGCCGGCATGCATGGGTGGCCGCACGTCAATCCGAAGCGGCGTTGCACGGGGAATCCACGGCATGGCAGCAATGGGAACAATGGCGCGAGGAGACGACAGCACGCCACTTTGCCGACACACATGCCATCGACGTGGACGTGGAGATTTTTCTGCAATGGCTCGCTGCACGCAGCTGGGACAAAACCGTTGCGATCGCGCGCGAATCGGGACAACGCATCGGCCTGATCTGGGATCTTGCCGTCGGCTTCGAAAGCGGCGGCAGCGAGGCGTGGGCCTGGCGCGACCACGTCTTGGATGGATTCGAACTGGGCGCGCCGCCCGATGCCTTCAATCCTGACGGTCAGAGCTGGGGCATCACCTCCTACTCGCCATGGGGATTGCAGGCCAGCGGCTTTCGTCCCTTCATCGAGCTGCTGCGCGCAAACATGGCGCGCGGTGGCGGCATTCGCATCGACCATATCATCGGCTTGCAGCATCTGTGGGTATTGCGGCAAGGCGAGCCATCCGCCGAAGGCGGCTACATCCGCCAGCCATTGCAGGATCTGCTGCGTATTGTCGCGCTGGAATCATGGCGGCATCGCTGCATTGTGATTGGCGAAGATCTGGGCACGGTGCCCACCGGCTTGCGCGACATGCTTGCAGCGCGCGGTGTGCTGGGCATCGACGTGTTGTTGTTTACGCGTGATGAACACGGCGAGTTTCTGGCGCCGGCGTTGTGGCGGAAGAACGCTGTGGCGATGACGACGACACATGATCTGCCGCCCTTGGCAGGCTGGCGGGTAGGCATGGATTTGAGTGAGATGGCAAAGGCGCATGGATGGAGCGGCGAAGCATTGCTTGAACGCATGCAGGGACGCGAGGAGGACGCGGCACGTCTCGACCATGCGCTCGACACCTTCGTATCGCCATTCCGGCGAAGGCCGCAATCCAGTTCAAATACATCGTGCGAAGCACGCAAAAGCGAGGTTGTGTCCCACGGACGCTCATTGGGACTGGATTTCGGCCTTCGCCGGGATGACGGTGAGGTGCAAAGTGGATCCCAGCGAGATGCGGGCATCTATTTCGACTTTCTTGCCCAAACCCCATCCCCGTTGATCCTCATCCCACTCGAAGACGCCCTCGCCCGCAAGGAACAACCTAATTTGCCCGGCACCATCGACAGCCATCCCAACTGGCAACACCGCATGCCGGAGAACACCATCGACCTGTTGCAACCCGTGCTGACAACCATCGACGCGCACATGAAGCAGGCGCTGCCCGCATGAACGAACTGCGCGCCACGGTACGCCTGCAACTCAACCACGCGTTCGACTTTCTCGCGGCGGCCGAGCAAGTGCCCTATTTCGCGGCGCTGGGCTTGAGTCACGTCTATCTCTCGCCGATCGCCATGGCGCGGCCCGGTTCCATGCACGGCTACGACGTGATCAACCCGATGATCGTCAATCCGGAGCTTGGCGGCGAACCCGCGCTCGCCCGCCTTATCCAGACGCTGCACACGCACGGCATGGGGGCGATCCTGGACATCGTGCCCAACCACATGGCGGCCGACGTCGCCAATCCATGGTGGAACGACGTGCTGGCGATGGGCCGCGCCAGCCGCTACGCGCATTACTTCGACATCGATTGGCACGCGCCGCATACGAACGGCAAATTGTGGTTGCCGATCCTCGCCGTGCCGCTGGAGCAGGCGCTTGCGCGCGGCGAATTGCAAGTGGAACGGCACGTGGGCGGCACCACGTTGGCGCTGAGCGTGCCGGGCGTGAAACTGCCTATTTCCGAACCAAGCCTGCGGCTGTTGTTCGATCTCTCCGGCCAGGTGTTGCCGCGCTTCAAGACCGCCAGCGACGCCGTCGATGCGGTGCGGCTGGCGATGCAGAACGAAAGCCTGCACGCGCACATCGACCGCGCCATCAAGCAGCTGCACGACGACGCAACGCTGATGCGCCGCTTCCTCGACCTGCAGCATTACCGGCTGGCGTGGTGGCGCAGCGGCAGCCAGGTGATCAATTACCGGCGCTTCTTCGACATCGATTCTTTGGTGGCACTGGCCACGGAACGCGAAGACGTGTTCGATGCCGTGCACGCCCTGCCTTTGCGCCTGATTCGCGAAGGCATGATCGACGGCCTTCGCATCGATCACGTCGATGGACTGGCCCAGCCACGCGATTACCTGCGCAAACTGCGCTTGCGTGCCGACCGCGCCGCGCGCACCGATCCGCGCCAACCGGTACGCCGCATCACCTTGCACGTGGAAAAAATCCTCGCGCACGATGAAACCCTGCGCGACGAATGGCCGGTGGACGGCACCACCGGTTATGACTTCATGAACCAGGTAGGTGCCTTGCTGCACGACAACCATGGCCATGCGGAACTGGCGCGTGCGTGGGAAACGGTGAGCGGTCGCTCCAGACACTTCGGCGATGAAGAGCGCACGGCGCGCCGCCAGATGCTGGACAGCTATCTCGCCACCGATCTTGCCCGCTGTGTCCGTGCCCTCGGCCGCTACGTGCTGGATACGCCGGAATCCGGCGACATCACCTCGTGGGCATTGCAACGCGCACTGGGCGAACTGCTGGAACACATGCCGGTCTATCGCACTTACCTCGGCACCGGGACCATCAGCGACGAAGACCGCCACACGCTGGAGCATGTGTTCGAGCGCACGATGAAGGACGGCGATGCCGACCTCATCACGCATCGCGCCTATCTGCGCCAATACCTGCTGGAAACCAAGGCGCGCTGGTTGAACACACTGTCCGAGCGCCGCCATCTGCAGATGGCGCGACGCCTGTTCGAACAGCTTTCCACGACCTTGAACGCCAAGGCCGTGGAAGATACGGCGTTCTACCGCCATGGCGCCCTGCTCTCGCGCAACGAGGTCGGCAGCGATCCGCGCATCGCGGCGATCGATGCACCGCGCTTTCACGCCATCATGCAGCAGCGCATCGACGCCTGGCCGCGCTCGCTGCTCGCCACCGCCACGCACGATCACAAGCGCGGCGAAGACGTGCGAGCGCGGCTTGCCGTGCTGAGCGAACGCGCGCACTGGTTCGTGGACCAGGCCAGCCGCTGGCTGCTCGAACTGGAAGGCCCCAACCGCGCCTCACCAGGCGCGTTGTGGATGCTGTTGCAAACCTTGCTGGGTGCGTGGCCGCTGGATCTGCGCGCCGATGATGAAAACGGCTTGCGCAGCTTTGCCGAACGCGTCGAGCGATGGCTGCTGAAAGCCGAGCGCGAAGCCAAATTGCACACGCGCTGGACCACGCCCAACCCGGTCTACGAAGAAGCCTGCAAGACCACGGTGCACGACCTGCTGCTTGCGCCGCGCTACGAACGCCTGCGCCATGAGATCCATGCCGCTGCGCACAGCCTCGATGCAGCGGGCGCATTGAATGGCCTTGCCGCGACCGCATTGCGCCTGACCGCGCCCGGTGTTCCCGATCTGTATCAAGGCACCGAGTATTGGGATCAGTCACTGGTCGATCCCGACAATCGCCGCCCTGTCGACTATGATGCGCGCCGCGCCAGTTTCGATGGCAATCTGCTGCCGGACCAGTTGTTGGCGGAATATCGCAACGGCGTGATCAAGCAGCAGCTCATCCATCGCCTGCTGCGCGCTCGCCGCCGCCGGCCGGAAATGTTCCTGCGCGCCACTTACGAGCCGCTGCAAATCACCGGCTGGCGCCGCAATCACGTGGTCGCGTTCCTGCGCCGGCATGAAAATCACCTGTTGCTGGTGGCCGTGCCGCGGCTGTGCGCCGATGGCATGGTGAATGACGACCGCCCCATGGTGGACAAGGATTTCTGGGGCGACACGGCCGTCGCGTTTCCGGCCCATGACGGCGCCTGCACCTTCACTGATTTATTTACTCATCGAACGCACCAGGGCGATCCGCAGGGACTGCTCGTGCAAACCCTCTTTTCCGACTGGCCTGTCGCCGTGCTGATGTCGTAACCCTACCTGTGAATACTCCACGCTCCCCCACCGAACGGCATGCGCGCATCAGTGAGATCGCCCACAGCATCTGGGAATCGGAAGGGCGTCCGGTCGGCCAGGAAACGCGCCATTGGCTGATGGCCGAAAAGCTGGTGCAGGCCGAGGAGCGGCATGCGTCGCAGCGCGAGAATGGGAAGAAGAAAACGCAGAAATGATGCGTCAACACGACATGGCGAGATATGCAGCATTCCTCATTCGTCCCCCTGGCGCGCGTCGGGGCCTGGTGACTTTCCGCGATCTACAAGTCGCCGGGGCGACGGTGTATCAAGCACCACGCCACATGTTGATGGTTTTCCGTCAGGCACTACGGGTGGCACATCGATGGACGCCATGAAAAAAAATAATCCACCGCGCCAGGTCACGGGAACGACCTCCCACAGCCACAGCCTGCGCGAAGGATTACCCTTCCCGCTCGGCGCCACCTGGGACGGACTCGGCGTGAACTTTGCGCTGTTTTCCGCCAACGCTACCAAGGTGGAGCTTTGCCTGTTCGACGAGCAGGGCAACGAAACCGAACGCGTGACGCTGCCCGAATACACCGACGAAATCTGGCACGGCTATCTGCCGGATCCGCGTCCTGGTCAACTCTACGGTTATCGCGTGCACGGCCCGTACGAACCGGAAGCCGGTCACCGCTTCAATCCGAACAAGCTGCTGCTCGACCCCTGCGCCAAGCAGATCATCGGCGAACTGACCTGGCACGACGCCTTGTTCGGCTACACCATCGGCCATGCCGATGGCGACCTCAGCTTCGACGAGCGCGACAGCGCGCCGTACATGCCCAAGTCGCGCGTGATCGATCCGGCCTTCACCTGGGGCAATCATTATTGGACCGGCGTGCCGTGGGATCGCGCGGTCATCTATGAAGCGCACGTGCACGGCTACACCATGCTGCATCCGCAAGTTCCGGAATCATTGCGTGGTACGTTCGCCGGCTTTGCGCATCAGCCGGTGGTGGACTACATCCGCTCGCTGGGCGTGACGTCGGTGGAGTTGATGCCGATCCACGCCTTCGTCGACGACAAGCATCTGCTCGACAAGGGTTTGCGCAATTACTGGGGCTACAACACCATCGGCTTTTTCGCGCCGCATCCGCGCTACATGGCCAGCTCCACCGTGGCGGAGTTCAAGGAGATGGTGGCGCATCTGCACGATGCGGGGCTGGAAGTGATCCTCGACGTGGTCTACAACCACACTGCCGAAGGCAATCACTTGGGCCCCACGCTGTCGCTGCGCGGCATCGACAACGCCACCTATTACCGGCTTGCCGACGAGCGCCGCTACTACATCAACGACACCGGCACCGGCAACACGCTCAATCTCAGCCATCCGCGCGTACTGCAAATGGTCATGGATTCCCTGCGCTACTGGGCCACCGACATGCGCGTGGACGGTTTCCGCTTTGATCTGGCCACCATCCTGGGGCGCGAGTCGCACGGTTTCGATCAGGGCGGCGGCTTTCTCGATGCCTGCCGGCAAGATCCCATCCTCGGCCGCGTCAAATTGATTGCCGAGCCATGGGACATCGGTCCGGGCGGTTACCAGGTCGGCAAGTTCCTGCCCGGCTGGGCGGAGTGGAACGATCGCTTCCGCGACGCCGTGCGTGCGTTCTGGCGTGGCGACGAAGGCTGGTTGCCCGACTTCGCCACACGCCTTACCGGCTCGGCCGACCTGTTCGACCAGCGCGGCAGACGGCCAAACGCATCGATCAACTTCGTCACTGCGCACGACGGCTTCACGCTCAACGACCTGGTCAGTTACAACAACAAACACAACGAAGCCAACCGCGAAAACAATCACGACGGCACCGACAACAACCTGAGCTGGAACCACGGCGAAGAGGGCTACACCGACAACGCCGACATTCGCGCCCTGCGTCAACGGCAGATGCGCAACATGCTGGCCACCTTGTTGCTCTCGCAAGGTACGCCGATGCTGCTTGCCGGCGACGAATTCGCGCGCACGCAAGGCGGCAACAACAACGCCTACTGCCAGGACAACAACGTTACCTGGCTCGACTGGCCCGCCGCCGGCGACCAACGCGCGCTGACCGATTTCGTACGGCGGCTCACCCGCCTGCGACGCGATTATCCGCTACTGCGCCGCAGCCGTTTTCTGCAGGGATTGATCGATGAGGAATCCGGCATTCGCGATGTCACCTGGTTGACGCACGACGGACGCGAATTCACCGAAGCGCAATGGCACAACCCCGGCGAACGCTGCCTGGCGATGTTGCTGGATGGACGCGCCAAACCAACCGGTATCAAACGTCCGGGCGTCGACACCACGCTGTTGCTGCTGGTCAACGGCCACTTTGAGGACGTCAATTTCGTGCTGCCCGACAACGCCAGCAAGCTGGAATGGCGCTTGTTGCTGAGCACCGCGAACGAGCCACCAGCCATCCGAGATGATCAGGTCACGCTCGCAGCGCGGTCATTGGCGCTATATCGTGCCAGAGCGATGAAGTCCCCCTAAACCACAAGCTGCCGCCGTAGGCTGGGGTGCGAACCCCAGCATCGCCATGCCCATGAAAGCTGGGATTTCATCCCAGCCTACGAAATTATTTCGCGCTTATTTCATAAATAATCGCTTTACGGGGAAAATCCTTGCGAATATTTATTCCAATGCAAAACCGTCAAAAAAACGTCACCCGAGTGCCATTAAATGCATAGCATTCACGGCTTCATCACGCCATGCCCATCATCTTAAATGAACCCAACGGTAAGGGGCTTGTGGCAGCAGGATGCTGTCGTTGTCGAGGCGTAGTTTTACGACAAGACTTAGGGCATGACCGTTGCGCTTGGATGCTGACGCGTTGACATGGCGTGCATGCGCCACCGGACGTCGTGCGTTGTCGAGGGAAAAAATTCGACTGCCGGTCATGTGCAAACATGGGTGTCACCCGCTGACGCAAAGCAAAGGCGCAGTGTCTGGTGAGAACAGGATGACGCTGCATTAATTGTCGTAATCGCGTCATGTTCTAGAGCCCATTATGGAAAACGTCGACTCGAACCACGCGCTGCTCAGCTCCCCGCAGACCGATCTCACCCTTCTTATTCTGGATCTTGGCGGCCACATCATCGCCTGCCACCAACCCCATTTGCTGTTCGGCGACCAGCAGGCGCGCGATCTGCTCGGCAAGCATTACTCCAGCATCCACCCAGCCGTGTTCGGCGCCGATCTGCTCGACCTGGCGCTGAAGGCAGACCTCGCCGGCGAGCCGGGACGGGTTGAAGCATGGATACCCGGCAAGCACAACCGGCGTACCCGCCTGGAAATATCCGTACATGTGCTGAAAGGACATCAAGAGCACGCCCACGGCTTTGCCATGGTTCTGCGCGACCTGCATTTGAATCGCCTCACCCACGATCGCCTGCGCGAATGCGAGCGCCGCCTGCGCCTGTTCATGCAGGGCACGCCGGAGCACGCGATCTGCATGCTGGACAGGCAAGGCATCGTGCTCGACTGGAATCTCGGCGCACGGCGCTTGACGGGATTTGCGATCGACGACATTGTCGGCTGCCCCTTCTCCACCTTTTTTTCGGATGCGCCTGGGGAACCGACACTTTCCACCCAGCTGTTGCAGTCGGCCGCATCGGAAAATCCCGTCAAAGTCGAATGCGAGCTGATGCATGCCAACGGCTCGCGCTTTCCAGCCGAAGTCGAGGTTCAGGCGATTCACGAAAGCGACGGCTCGCTGATCGGCTTCGCCGCGCTCATTCACGATTGTACGCAACAGGTGTTGATGGAAACCCGTCTGCGCGAGGCTCGTGGCCAACTGGTGCATGCACAGAAAATCGAAGCCGTCGGCCGCCTCACTGGCGGCATCACGCACGATTTCAATAACGCCTTGCAAGGCATCATCGGTTCGCTGGAACTCGGATCGGTCAGCCTGGACCAGGGCAGCACGGTGCAAGCCAGGCATCACATGCTGGCCTCGCTGCATACCGCCATGCATGCCGGCCGGCTGACGCAACGCCTGCTGTCGTTATTGCGTCGGCACAATTCCCCAAGCCATCTCATCAACGTTTCCAGAGTGCTGCGATCCATGCGCGAGCTGCTCGGCCGCACGCTCGGCGACGACATCACGCTGGATGTGGCGGATGCCGACGAGCTTCCCCTGCTGGCGTGCGATGGCGATCAACTGGAAAGCGCGCTGGTCAATCTGGCGGTCAACTCGCGCGATGCCATGAGCGGGCATGGCCACGTGCAGATACGTTGCAGGTTGTGCACGCAAGACGACACTGACGTACGCATCGCACTCGGGCCTGCGCATACCACGTACGTCGAGATCGCCGTGGCCGACGACGGCCCCGGCATGAGCGACGACGTGCTGCAACGCGCCTTCGAACCCTTCTTCACCACCAAACCGGAGGGGCACGGCACCGGCCTTGGCCTGTCGATGGTCTACGACTTCGTGGAGCAATATCACGGCGCCGTGGATATCCGCAGCATTCCCGGCAGCGGCACCTGCGTGCTGCTTTACTTGCCCTGCGACAGCGCCAACGCGGCGGAAGCGGCACCCTTACGCAGCGAAAGCCCGGTGCCGGATCTGCACGGTTTTCGCATCCTGGTGGTGGAAGACAACGACACCATCCGCCGTGCCGTCGCCACGCGCCTGCGGCAACTGGGCAGTGACGTCACCGAAGCGGCGTCCGGCAACGAAGCGCTATCGCTGCTTGCCAGCAACGCCCCGTGGGATCTGCTGTTGTCGGATATCGACCTGCCTGTCGTCGATGGCTACGAACTTTGCTCGCAGGCGCGAAAACGC
>NZ_DATEJY010000015.1:0-13929 GCF_035277725.1 Dyella sp.
CCGACTCAAGATTCCGCAAATTCCACACATGTAACGATGCTCTGATCGATTCCGCGGGCATCGGTGGCCCAATCGCGGAATTGTAATGGAAGGGGGACATACAGTTTGTTGATGCCGGGTCTGGCCCAACCCTCGCCGCCCGGCGAAGGCCGGGGCCCCGCCTTGCGATGATCGCTCCCTCCCCCGCGACAGTAGGGGAGGGCTGGGGTGGGGTTGCCTGGGCTTTAGCGTGCCACCGAATGTCGCGATGCATTCCGCGGAGTGACTCATGTGGCGCATCCCCCTGCGGCGACGGGTAACTCCGGCCGCTCGCTGCGCTCGCACCCCACCCTAACCCCAATGCTCCGAACTTAAGGTTCTCCCAGTCGCTACAGAACCCAAACCCGTCATTCCAGCGGTTGAAAATCCTTAAGTTCGGAGCATTGACCCGAACCCTCCCCCCGGATCAAGTCCGGGGCAGGCTCTGCAAGCAGGGGAGGGAACCGGTTTGTGGCGTTTTTGCAGCGATCGAGCGTGATCAGCAAGTTGGAAAAGATGTGATCACCAGACAGGCCTTCGCCGGGGCGCGGGATCGTCGAGGCACTTACAGCTCAACCAGCTTCAGCACATTCCCGCGCCACGTGCCCAGCTCGCTCACTCGCCCCGGGCAACGGTCCAGCGCGGGCTTGATCGCCCCTGCCCCCAAATCCGGATCGATCACCACCAGCGCCCTGCCCTCGTTATGCAAGGCATGGCACAGCGCATCGGCACCCTCCGGCGCCAGCCAGGCGATGCCGTACACCGGCTTGCCCAGGTACATGCGCAGGCCCCACGGCGTGGCCTCTTCAATGGTGTAACCCGCCGCGGTGTTCTCGACGAAAATCATCGCCTTGTACTGTTCGGTCGGCGTCGCTGCGCGCAGTTCGCCCGCCATCTGGCGGTTGTCGTCCTTGGAATGCCAGCCGTAGGCGGCGCCGGCCTTTACGCCCAGCAACACCACGATCCATACCGCCAACAGCAGCTGTTGCCGGGTCTGGCGCAGATCGACGCGCTCTCGCAGTTCCAGTGCAATCAACAGTGACAAAGGCACAAACAGCGGCAGCATGTACAGCGGCAGGCGGGACTGCACCAGGCAGAAGATCACGAACGGCACCAGGAACCACAGCACCAGGAACAACTCGACGCCCGGCCGGCTTTTTGCGCCCCAGCTTTGCGCCGACACCCAGCGGCGGATCAGCCGGCCGACCGCCGGCCACCACGGCAATAAGCCGATGCCCAGCACCGGCAGGTAAATCTTGATCCAGCCGAACCATCCCGCATTGCGCTTGTGCGCGGCGGTGAAGATGCGGTTGTAGACCTCCTGGTGCAGGAAGTAGTGCAGCAGTCCCGCATAGCGCACGATCACCACTGCATACCAGGACAACCCGATCACCAGGAACAGCACAATGCCGCTCCACGGGAAATACCGCCGCAAGCCGGACCAGCCATCGCGGCGCACGATAAACGGAATCACCGCCAGCAACGGCATCAATCCCGGCGGCCCCTTGGTAAGAAAAGCCAGCCCCCAGCCCGCCCACATCAGCAGCACATCGCGCTTGCGGCCAGCGTCGCCTGCACCGAACGCGGCGCGCACGAAACCCAGCATGGCCAGCGCTTCGCACAGCGTAAGAAACGCATCGGTACTGACGATGTTGGCCGCCATGAACGGCGCCGCCGCGCAACCGTAGATCAAGCCGGGCAACCAGGGTTTTTCCGGCACTACGCGGCGGCCCATCGCGTACAGGATCAGCAGCGTCAGCACGAACGCCAGCGCATACGGCGCGCGCACTGCCCAGCTATTGCGGCCAAACAGCTTGATGGAGCCGGCGATCACCCAGTACGTGGTCGGCGGCTTGGAAAAGTTGACCTCGTCGGGACTGTAGGCCGGCGCCAGGTAATTGCCGGTATCCAGCATCTGCAGCGCGGCCACCGTGTAGCGTCCTTCGTCCGGACTCCACAGGCCGCGCGTGCCCTGGAAGGCAAAGCCGAGCAGCAGGCCAAAACAGATCAGGGCGATAAGCGGCCATCGCGACGCGTGCGTGGCGCTGGGCCGCAGGTGGTGTTCCATGGTGCGGTCGTTGGACATGGGGGATTCCGGATAAAGCGCCGCGTGCCATCGGTGATGGCGGCATGCGATCGGTGAAGCTGGGAGAGGCGATTGTAAGCGACGAACGCCAAGCGCCGATGGCGAAACGACGTAGGCTGGGATGAAATCCAGCATCAGGAGCCACAGGAACACTGGGATTTCATCCCAGCCTACGCGACCAGCCCCTACGTTTTCTGCAGCCGCCCAGCCAGCGCCACCACTTCCCCACGCGCCGGCACAACAGCCGGTTCCTTCAGCGGCAACTCCGGCGCCGAGAACAGATCGGCGAACGCCTCGATCACCTGCCGTGCCGCGTCCTGCGCCGAGATATCGCGGGTGAGCAGCGAATGGCTGCGCGTGCCATACGGCCCGTACACCTTGGCGTCGGTCACGCAGAACATGCCCATGGTAGGTGCCTGCGACGCCGTGGCCAGATGCATCACACCGCAATCGGCGCTGATCACCAGATCCATCGCCGCCATCACCGCGGCCATGCGCCGGATGCTGCTGGAGTAATAACTCGGCCAACGCGAACCAAGCATGGAACGGCCGTGCATCGGCACGATTTCCACCATGGCCAGATGCGGTGCATGTTCCTGCAGCGTGGCGAGAAAGCTATCCCACCATGCTTGCGGATAACACTTGCTGCCAGTCGCGTCGGCAAAAATACCGATGGCGCAATGGCCACGCGATGGCGCCTGTTCCGCCAGCAATTCGCGCACCACGGCTTTGCCGCAGGCACGTTCGCCTTCGGTAAGGCGGATATCCATCGCGGGAAAACCCGGGCCTTCGCCCTGCACCGCTGGCGCATGCCAGCGCGCCAAGGCCACCGGCCGCTGCGCCATATGCTGCGGCGCCATCGCCTGCGGCACCAGATGCGTAAAACCGGCCGATTTTTTCGGCTCGCCAAAACCAAGCTTGTAACGCCCTCTGGACATGCGCGCGAGCGTACGGCTGAAACCGGAGCCGATGCAGGGATCGATGATCAAGTCATAACGCGTGCTGCGAATGCGCGCGAGCAAGGCCAGAAAACTAACCGGATGCTTGAAGCCGCGGCGCGGCAGGCAATAAACATTCTTGACGCTGAAGAACGTCGCGAACACATCGGCAGCCAGCGGCCCTTCCGCCACCACGTCGATTTCCGCGCCCTTGTACAGATGTTCCAGTTCGGCAATCAGCGGTGTCATCAGCAGCATATTGCCCAGCCGATGATTCGGCCGGCATACCAGGATGCGATGAACCCCCTGCTTTGGAATGCCGCTGAGTAGGGGATCGTTGGCGACTGTGCTCAAAAAAACCACCTGACGTACGGGTTACATGGCAAGTGTGGAAGAACAAACTTAGCCAAGACTTACTCGTCTGTTAGTAGTTCGTCATTCGTTTAAGGTTGCATGCTTTCACTGGGCCTGCATTCTGCGCTGCTATATTTGTTACAGCTTCGCAGCCGCAGCAAAACAACGCACTGTCGCCCACGACAGGTTATCGAAAGGAACCGGATGCATACGGCGCTTGTCTGGAATGGGCGTGGCTAACACGGCATCGCATGCGGCAAGGGGAACCGTTCTGAACGTTCTGATCGTTGAAGACTCGGCACGATTGCGCGACTCACTGGGCCGTGGGCTGACGGCGTCCGGATTCACCGTGGACAACGCGGCCAACGGCATGGCGGCCTGCCAGCACCTGGATACCTACGACTATGAACTGGTCGTGCTGGATTTGGGCCTGCCCGGCATGGACGGGCTTGGCGTACTGCACCATATCCAGGCGCGCACGACGCGGCCGCGCGTGCTGGTGCTGTCGGCGCGCGACCAGATTTCCGATCGCGTCGATGCACTCAATCGCGGTGCGGACGATTACCTGGTCAAGCCGTTTGCGTTCGACGAACTCGTGGCGCGATTGCATGCGCTGGCGCGCCGTTCGCAGGACGCGCAAACACCGCAACTGACCATCGACACGCTGACGCTCGATCCCGCCGCGCGCACGGTGTCGGTGCAAGATCAACCGCTGGTGCTTACGCCGCGCGAGTTTTCCCTGCTCGAACTGCTGATGCGCCACCGTGGCCGCGCCTTCACTCGCAGCGAGATTCTCGAACGCCTCGCCGGCTGCGAATCCAGCGCCTCCGATCGCAGCGTGGAAGTGCTGGTATTCGGCTTGCGGCGCAAGCTGGAACAGGTGGGCATCAGCGAACTGGTGCATACGCGCCGCGGCTTCGGCTATCTGATTCCCAAAAGCTGATGGTCATGACGACGGCGGCACTTGATCAGAGTTGCCTTAAACGACGCGCCACCTCATTGCGTCTGCGTACCACGCTGCTGGTGATTGCGGCGATCGTGGTAGTGCTCGGCACGGCCACGCTGGTCATCGACTTTCGCGTGGATAACGAAGTGGCGCAACGCGCGGATGCTGATCTGCTGGAGCATGCGCAAGCGCTGGCGGATGTATTTACCGCGCGCACCGGATCGTCCAGGCAACCCTTTCCTTCCTATTGGGTTCCTTCGTTCCTGGCGGACGATGGCACCATCTATTTCCGCATCGAGTGCCGCGGCCAGCATGTGGTGTCTTCCGACGACGTTGCCTCGTTGGCGTGGCCGGCACCGGCCCAAGGCCAATCGATGGCATTTGCGGACGTGGTCGATCACCACGGCACCCAGCTGCGCGCGATTGCGCTGCGCTTCACGCCCGATCTGAACGCGATGCACGACGAGCCATCCGATCACGATACGGCGAATGACACGTCGGAATGTTTGCTGGGCCTGGCGACAGACCGCACCGAAATGCTGGATTTCCAGCACTCCATGGACCGCATCGAATTCGGCTGCGTGGTGCTGGGTTTCCTGGTCGTGGCCATACTCACGCCGTTGCTGGTCACGCAAAGCCTGCGCCCGCTGGCTGGTCTGGCCGAAGCGATGGACAAGATCGGTCCCGAAACGCCGAGCATGCGTTTGCAAGACACCCACATCCGCGAACTCGCGCCCTTGATCACGCGCTTCAACGCGGTGCTGTCGCGCATGGAAGACGGCCTGCTGCGCGAACGCCAGTTCGCCAGCGGCGTGGCGCATGAACTGCGCACGCCCTTGGCGGAATTGCGCACCGCCATCGAAGTGGAATTGCGCTATCCGAGCGGCCGCGACCCGCACGTGCTGTTGGCGGATATCGGCGAGATCGGCGCCAAGATGGAACGCATCGTCACGGCGTTGTTGCTGCTGACGCGCATCGAAGCAGGCATCGAGCAACTGGCCTTGCAACGTGTCGACGTAACCGCACTAACCGATGCACTGGTGCTGCGCCACCGGCATCGCCTGCAGGAACGCACGCTGGACCTGAAGCTGGAGATCGAACCTTCGGTTGCCTGGATGGCCGACGCCACCTTGCTCGACGTGCTGCTCGGCAACTTGCTCGGCAACGCGCTTGCCTACGCGCCCTCCGGCAGCACTGTCACGCTGCGCTGTACGCCGGTCCATTGGTCCGTCATCAACGCCGCGCCCGAGCTTACCGGCGATGATATTGCGCGCATGAAGCTGCGCTTCTGGCGCAAGGGCAAGGATGCCGGCGTACATACCGGACTCGGCCTTGCCCTGGCGGCCTCGGCTGCAAGTGCGCAATCGTTGCGCTTGGAGCTGACGCTGCACGAAGGGAATTTGCAGGCGAGTGTGACGCCTTGAATCGTCTGCGAATCACTGGCGTTAGCGCAGCGCAACCCAGATATTCGAAGCGGGATCGTTGGGTTACGCCGCTCTAACCCCCATGGCGCTAACTTAGGCCGAGAAGCTTGATGCTTGCCAAGATCGCCCCCTCCCCTGCACGCAGGGAAGCGGACATAGCATCGCAAGCTTCAAGATGCGCGCTGACCCAACCGACGACCTGCGATTTCCTATCGCCATGACCGACACGCGACAACATTGGGAACAGGTTTACGGCAGCAAGGCCGACGATGCGGTGAGCTGGTATCAGCGTCATCCGGAAACCTCGCTGGCGTTCATTGCCGACAGCCAACTTCCGCACCATGCGCCGTTGCTCGACGTGGGCGGCGGCGCTTCCACCCTGGTCGATCATCTGCTGGATGCGGGCTACACCAACATCAGCGTGCTCGATATTGCTGCGCGTGCACTGTCCCACTCGCAAGCACGCCTTGGCGCCGACAAGGCACAACGTGTGCATTGGTTGGTGGACGACGTCACGCGTTTTGCGCCGTCGCGTCGCTATGCGCTGTGGCATGATCGCGCGGTGTTTCATTTCCTGACCGAGGATGCATCGCGAGCGGCCTACCTGGCTGCTCTACGTCACAGCCTCGCACCGGGCGGCACCGCTATCATCGCCACGTTTGCCGCCGATGGTCCTGCACGTTGTAGCGGACTGGACGTGGCGCGCTATGACGCGGACAGTCTGCACGCCTGTTTCGGCGCTGAATTCGAACGCATGGCGAGCGGACGCGACGTGCACGTCACGCCATGGGGCGCCGAGCAGGCTTTCACGTATCTTCGGTTGCGCAGGCGCCAGTGAAGCGGGAGCGAGTGCAGATGGTCGACCGACGCGAATTCTTGAAACTGGGTGGCTTGGCGGCGTTGGCCGGCAGCGCGCCGCGATGGCTTGACGCTGCCGCATCTGCCAACGCTCCCCTCGGCAAGGCGGATTACACGCTGCATATCGCCCGCAGCCTGGTCGAGCTGGCGGCGGACCATATCGTTTCCACCACCACGTACAACGGCCAGTTTCCCGGTCCGCTGATCCGCTTGAAGGAAGGGCAGCGCGTGGTGGTGGATGTCTACAACGACACCGACGTCCCGGAACAATTGCACTGGCATGGCCAGTTCGTGCCGGTGGACGTCGACGGTTCCGCCGAGGAAGGCACGCCCTTCATTCCGCCGCGTGGCATGCGCCGCTTGTCGTTCGTGCCGGGGCCGTCGGGTTTCCGCTTCTATCACACGCATGCCGTCGCGGGCAGCGATCTTTCGCTGGGGCAGTACAGCGGCCAGGTTGGACCGGTGTATATCGAACCTCGCCACACGCCTGGTGCTTACGATCAGGAACTATTTCTGGTGCTGAAAGAGTTCGACCCGTTCTTCAGCCAGGGCGGCGACATGGCGCAGGATTTCCTGCTGCCGCGCGATCCAGACCCCGCCCTCAGGCAACGGGGCGAGGCGGCGATGCATGCATCGCTGGCGAAGGGGCAGCCGCACGGCTACGAAGTGGGTTACCAGGCCTTCGCCATCAACGGCCGCATGCTGGGATCGGGCGAGCCGATTCGGGTCAAGCCGGGCGAGCGCGTGCTGATGCACGTGCTCAACGGCAGTGCCACGGAAATACGCAGCCTCGCGTTGCCCGGCCACACCTTCAAGGTAATGGCGCTGGATGGCAATCCGGTGCCGAACCCGGTCGAAGTACCGGTGCTGTGGCTTGGCACGGCGGAGCGCATCAGTGCGGTGGTGGAGATGAAGCATCCCGGCACGTGGATCCTCGGCGATCTCGCTGATGATGATCGCGGCCACGGCATGGGCATCGTGGTGGAGTACGCCGGCCATCATGGCAAGCCGCAATGGATCAAGCCTGCGTCATCCAGCTGGGATTACCGGCGTTTTGCGTTGCCCGACCCCAGGCAGGCCAAGCCGGATGAAATCATCGAAATGACGTTTGCCAAACAGAACGCCGCCGACCATGGTTTCAATCGATGGACCATCAACGACGCTGCGTTCGACATGGCGGCGCGAAAACCGATGTATTCGCTTCGCTACGGCAAGCGTTATCGTCTGCGCATGCATAACACCAGCGACGATATTCATCCCATCCATCTGCATCGGCACAGTTTCCAAATCACACGCATCGCCGGCCAGCCCACCGCCGGCATCATCAAGGACGTGGTGATGTTGAACGGTTACCAGACGATGGAGATCGACTTCACCGCCGATCAGCGCGGGCTGTCGCTGTTTCACTGCCATTCGCAGCTGCATATGGATTTCGGTTTCATGGCGCTGTTCGATTGCGCATGAGGCGGACGTCGCCGCCGCAAGGCCATGCCCTGGAAGTCGGTGCCGCATTCCTGAAGCTCGGGCTGATGTCGTTCGGCGGACCGATTGCCCATCTGGGTTATTTCCGCCGCGAATTCGTCGAACGCCGGCGCTGGCTGGACGAAGCGCATTTTGCCCAGCTATTGGGCTTGTGCCAGTTCCTGCCCGGCCCTGCCAGCAGCCAGCTGGGCTTTTCCATCGGCTTGCTGCGCGCGGGATGGCCGGGCGCGCTGGCGGCATTTCTCGGCTTTACCTTGCCCTCGGCCGTGTTGATGGTTGCGTTCGGCATGTGGAGTCATCATCTTGCCGGCGCGTGGGGACAAGGCGTTGTGCATGGATTGAAGCTGGTTGCCGTCGCCGTGGTGGCGCAAGGTGTGTTCGGCATGGCGCGCAACCTCACGCCAGACGCACCGCGCGCGCTGATGGCCGCGGTAGCCGCGGGCTTGATCGCACTCGGCACCAGCTCGGCCATGCAGCTTGGCGTAGTCGCTGGAGGCGCCTTGCTGGGTCCTTGGCTGTGCCGGAGTGTGACGGCGCGGCAAGGCGAAACATTTCCGCTCACGTACGGGCCACGCACCGGCACGATGTTGTTAGGCGCGTATGCCGTGCTGCTCGTGCTGGCCTTGGCGGTCGCCACGCATCTGTCGACGTCATGGGAAATCGCTGGCGCGTTCTATCGCACGGGTGCGTTGGTATTCGGCGGTGGACACGTAGTGCTGCCGTTGCTCAAGCAGGCGGTCGTCGATCCGGGTTGGATCAACAACGATACGTTCCTCACCGGTTACGGCGCGGCGCAGGCCGTACCCGGGCCGATGTTCACGCTATCGGCGTTTTTGGGTGAGCGTCTGCCCGATGGCCATGGCGGTGTGTTCGGCGCCGTCGTCAGCCTGCTCGCGATTTTTCTGCCGGGCCTGTTGGCGGTATCCGGATGCTTGCCGTTCTGGCGTGCACTGGCGGCGCGGAACAACGCCGCACGCATGCTGGCCGGCGTGAATGCCGCGGTCGTAGGGATTCTGGCGGCTGCGCTGTACAACCCGGTGTGGGTGAGTGCGGTGCGCGATGGGATGGATTTCGCCATTGCGTTGATCGGCTTTGCGTTGCTGGTGGCGGCGCGGCAATCCGCGTTGCTGATTGTGGTGTGGTGCGTGGTGGCATCGGTGTTGCGGGCGATGCTCGCGTAGGCTGGGATGAACTCCCAGCATGACCATACATGGCGATGCCGGGATGCCATTCCAGCCTGCGCTTGACCTGAACTCAGAGCTGCAACGCCCCACCCGCCAAGTGATTCACCTCCGCCATGATCGCCGTCATCTGCGGCGCGGACTTCAGCGCGTAATGGCTGTTGGTATAACCCCACCAATCCCAGCAGCCGTACGGGTTATAGGGCACCGACGCATCGATGGTCTGCGGATACAACACGATGATGTTGTTGGTATCCGCCCACTCGTTGATGCCGGCGTATTGCACGAAGGTGGTGGCGATGGTTTCCTGGTTCTGCGAACAACCGTGCAAGGCGACCAGCAAGCGGCATGATTGCCCTTGCGCGCAATTTTGCGGCACGTAGACCCAGCCGGTGCTATCCATGGAAATCGCTGCGCAACGGCCGTTCGGACAGAACGCGTTCTGGTTGAACTGGATAAAGCTGCCGCCGAGCGTGCCGTTATTGCGCGCCTTGAGTTGGCCGTAGAACAAATGGAGAAAGATTTGCTCGGCATCGAAGCCGCAGTTGTTCATGAAAGGTGCTTGGAGATACGAACATGGCACCACCGAATCAGGTGTGATCCACGCATGCTCGGCTGCGGTGTAGTCGTTGTAGGTGATGTTGGAAGTGGACGTGAAGCTTTGGTAATAGCTGTACAGATCGTCCATCGTCTGCTGGTAGTTCACGGTATCCAGCGTGCCGCTGAACATGTAGATCGGCTTGCCGGCGATGTTGCTGGTCGGGTCGATCGTCCCCGCCGATGCTTGCTGGTTGGTGTAGTTCACCAGCGACGACACCGGTACGCCGGCACCCGTAGCGCAAGCACTGCCCCAATACGCTTCATTGTCCTGTGCGCAGTCGTAGGCGCCACCCGCCATCACGGCCGTACCGAAAATCGCCCGCGAATACGCCACCTGCAATTGCACGGCCATGTAGCCGCCGGAAGAAATGCCGGCAACGGTGACCGAATTCGGCGCGATATTGTAGGAACCGAGCGCGGAAGCACCCCACGCAAAGGGTGAAAGCAGCAACGCAACGCCAAGCAATGCAAATCGAAACGAAAACCTGGTGAATCTCGACAGCATGACGATGTCCTCCCGAGGTTACGCATGAAGAGTGCGCGCAGCCGTGCTCGTCCGCCGCTTGGGTGGCGGCGGTGACGGCAAACGCTTGCCTGTTGTAGCTGCGCTAGGAGAGCACCAATGCCTGGTGTGGGAAATTGGACTTAGGGGCAACGCCATTCGTCGCCCCGGCGAACGCCTGGGCCCAGTGTCTTTGGCGATCCGAAAGTCACTGGGTCCCGGCTTTCGCCGGGACGACGGAGTATCAAGTGCTACGGCGAATCTTGGAAATGCGGCGAATTACAGCCCTGTTCTAATCACTCGGGCCGGTCAATGCGAGCTACTCCCCGTCGCCGGATAACCGCTACCCGAATTCGAATTGGTCGCACCACCATTCGTGTGCGTGCCGTTGCGCGACCGCGAGCGATGGCTGTGCCCGGTGGTGTTGCCGGTATCGCTGCCCGACATGGTGCCGTTGGACATCGTGCCGTTCTGCGTGCCTTGCTGCTGGGTGGTGGTGGGCTGCGTGGTCTGCGGGGGCATACTCTGCACGCTTCCCGGTGGCGTGGTGGCGCCGTTGGTTTGCGGCGTCGCGGATGTACCGTTGCCGGTGGCCTGGCCTGGCGCCTGCCCGCTTGCGATGAGGGCGCCCAGTGCCGTTGCTGCCATAAGCATGTGTGTTGCGCGCATGATGCGTATCTCCTGCCGAAGGTATGTGGGTGAACCACCACCGTAACCATGGCAGCGTGAGGCATGCGGCAATGTTTGATCGTTCCACGGTGTAGCTGCACCGTCGCGCTTGCTGCGCTGGACAATAAAGAGGGCGCCACATGCGCCCTCTTTTGGCTCAATCCTTTGGGAAGCCGCCTCGACTTCTTGCGTCGCTCCCTTGAAACCTGCAGCCCAGCATCACATCAATTACCGATCTTGTTGCTTGCGCGCCTGGTCGTTGGCCTTACCGAACTCTTTTTGGACTTTGCCGGCGTTCTTTTCAACATTGCCGGACAATTCGCGCGCGTGATTACCGGTGACTTTACCGGCAGCTTCTTTCATACCACCTTTGATTTCGTGCTTGGTACCTTCGATGCGATTCTTGTCCATGCTCTTCTCCAGACAGCTTGTGTGGCGCCATGATGCTTAGTGGCACAGCACGGGACGGTGCAATTGGAGTGAAGAACATCGCGATATTGCTGAGCACGGCATGAAGTTCAGGTCGTTTGCAGCTTCCGCGCACGCCTTCACGATGCATGCACGCATGCTGGATGAGCCGCTTACGCAGTGGGCTTCGCCTAGCGCGCCTGGCCCAGCTTGATGTCCTGGTGGCCGTTGGCGCCGTTGCTGCCACTGCTGCCACCGCCGCCATCGCCATTGCCGAGTCCGTGCGTAAGGTAGCGATAGGTATCCCTGCCTGCTTCCTTGGCCTTGTACAGCGCATCGTCGGCCAGCTTCATCAAGGCATCGTCGGATAGTTCGTTCTTGCAGATCGCCGCACCGACACTCATGTTGACGGTGACTTTGGCGACGCCGGCATCGATGGTGATGTGCAGGCGCTCCCACAGCGACTGCACGAATGCCTTGGCCTGTTTCAAGCTGCCGATGTCGTTGCACAGCACGACGAATTCATCGCCGCCCAGGCGAGCCACCATTTCGCCTTCGCGCACCAGCTTCTGCAGGCATTGGCCCACTTCGGCCAATACCACGTCGCCGACCGCGTGCCCGTAGGTATCGTTGATGGCTTTGAAGTTGTCGATATCCACCAGCGCCAGAAGCACCATGGCGTTGCGCTGTTGCGCCTGCATCAGGAAGATCGACACGCGCTCGCTGAAGTAGCGCCGGTTGGCCAGGCCCGTGAGCATGTCCTGATGCGCCAGGCGCAGCAGTTCGCGCTCGGCGTTCTTGATGTGGGTGATCTCGGTGGTGAGTGCGTAGACGCCGCGCACCTTGCCGCGTGCATCACGGTCGGGCACGTAATGGCATTGGAAGTGCAGCGGCTTGCCGCGGTATTCGGCGGCGTATTCGAAGATCACCGATTCGCCATCGTAGGCGCGATCGAGATAGGGTTTCAGGCGCTCGTACAATCCGCTGCCGCGCACCTCGCGCACGCTGCGGCCGATGATCTCGGACGGGATTTCCCCCGATACCTGTTCCACGTAGCGGTTGACGTAGGTGTAGCGCTCGTTCATGTCGATGCGCGCGATCACCGCGGGAACGTTGTCGGTGACGGTGCGCAGCTGGCCCTGGCTTTCCAGCAGGGCCTGCTCGATGCGTACCCGTTCGGTGACGTCGCGGCCGGTGTAGATGATGTCCATCGTGTCATCGCCGTCGGGGCTCGGCACCAGGCGCGCGAAGGCTTCGATCCACAGGTAATGGCCATCTTTGTGCTGCAGCCGGTAGGTGGCATTGGTAGTGCCGCCTTCCATGCGCAGCTTGACCACCTCCGCAGCGATGCGCTCGCGGTCGTCGGGATGGATCAGGTCGGGGCGCGGCTTGTGGAAATCTTCCACTTCCCAGCCAAGCAGATCTTTGACGGAGGGCGACACGTACATGCGATCGCCGTTGGGGCGAATGCGCATCACCAGGTCGCCGCTATAGTCCGCCAGCATGCGATAGCGCAGTTCGCTTTCCTGCATCTGCTTGCGCAGGCGATCCTGCTCGGCAAGCACCAGCGCCACTGGCAAGGCGACGAAACAGGTGATGCCGATGAACACCTGCCCCATCACGATGCGAAACGCCGGCGTGACGCCAACGACCAGATTGAAAGGACCCACGCCCACCGTGGTGGCGAGACTGACGCCCAGGGCGATGATCGCCATGCCGATCACCATGCCGGCAAAGCGGTGGCGGTACACCAGCCACAACAGCGGCAGGTAGACCAGGAAAACCAGCGGTACGCGCGGTTCCACACACACGCCCGCGGTGATGGCGACGAGCAGGATGAGATCGCGCACCAGCGGCCAGATGCGGCCCGCCGGTACCCGCCGCAGATGCAGGGTAAACACCAGCGACGCACTGCCGGCGATCACCATGCCGACGAAGTGCGCGCGGAACTGCGTATTCAGGGCCATCAGCACGCCCACCTGCGACCACAGGTGCAGGATGCACATCAGGCCCAATGCACACAGCCCGCTGCCGACCAGGGCGCTGATGACACCGACGCGCGCCAGATCGATGAAGCGCGTGTCCTGCGTGATCTGCGGAAAACGGCGGCGGATCGATTCGCTGACGATCACCGTTTCCAGCGCCTGGAACGGAACGAGCAGCATAGTCTCCAGCAGCGAGTCGCCGAGGCTCACCTTGGCCGCCACGAAACCCAGCAGCGCGCTGACCAGCACCGGCCAGGCCTGCGCCAGCGGCCGCTGCAGCAGCCAGCCGATCAGCGCGCCATTGGCCAGCCACAGCGCCACCGGGCTGTGGTTCGCCCTTGCCAGCGCCAATGCATAGAACGAGAGGCCACCGGCAAGGACGAACGCAGCGAACAGCGGCCATAGGCCATGCGGATCGCGCCTGGCGAGCATGGATTTTGGGTCCTTCGGTTGCGGGCTGCCCCCTCTTGCGTTGGGT
>NZ_DATEJY010000016.1:0-18242 GCF_035277725.1 Dyella sp.
CAGTTCTGCCGCGAGAACTTCACCGGCTACAAGCGTCCGAAGACCATCGAATTCCGCGATGCGCTACCTAAGAGCAACGTGGGCAAGATTCTTCGGCGCGAGCTCAGGGATGAGAAGAAGCAACCAGCCGTTGCCGGTTGATAACCGTAGGCTGGGATGACATCCCAGCATCACCATACCGATAAAGCTGGGATTTCCTCCCAGCCTACGCGTTCTTATTCGTCGTGCCACATCTCGAGAATGTCGGCATAGCCACCGAGCAGATTCCACAGCGGCACCTGCTTGTCCTCGGGGATGCGCGTATACGCGAAACCGATGTGGCGCTCCGAGACGCGGGCCACCTTCGCTTCCAGATGAATGTGCAGGTCGCCGCCGAAGATCATGTCGAGCACCCAGCTCTCGCCGGGCTGGCCGCTCCATTCCGGCGGACGGCGCAGCAAGGCGCCCGTTGCCGAAATATCGATCAGGTCGGTCGGATGGGACTCATCGCCATGGCTCAACAACACCGTGGTTTTGATGCGCATGCGCGCCGGGCGCAAATGCTCCCGGTCGGAACCGTCCATGGCGTGCCCATCTTTTGTCGTCATCTTTTTCATCTCCCTACAGCTTACGCCGCCGACGCGGCGTCCTGACCCGACCTTCGCCACCGCAAACCGCCTCCAGGCAGCGCTCACGGCTCGTCGGCATCAGCGTCATCCCGCTGATGTCCCCCGGATGTGCGCGTATGATGAAGCAAGCTACATGCCACTGCTACAACTGCATTTCACCACTGAACAAAGCTGTGACAGGTTACGCCAGTGACCTGGCGCCGACACTCAAGGTCACATGCTGCCGCAGCTGTGCAGTCTCTTCCGCAGGGCCTGTTTATACAGCGGCATCCGTCAAGCACGCTTTGACAAGCCGCTACCGCAGCTGAAAACCCTCGCTGGACATGCTGCACCCGTGCCGTTAATCTGTAACCCGCGCGTGGAGCCATGCAGGGACGATCGCCGGGAGCCCCGGCTGAAATGACCTCCACCTGATGTACTCAGCCGACCTTTTACGAATCGCGGGCGACGCCAGCGGCGTCACACCGGTTCCTGCTCGGTCGTATCAGTAACGCAAGCAATCCGTTACCGACCCGGCATCCGGAGACCGCCAGCCTGACACGAACCACGACTGTGGGGTTCATCAGGGCCAGCAACCGCGGGAAACCGCACGCTCGGCTGGGCATCGCGCAGATTGGCTTTATCGGAATGGCCTCAAGCAGCGACGGGCATTCCAGGCATGAACTCTTTGGTTTCCGCGTGGGAAGAGAGTTCTGAGTCGTCCACAGAACGAATGCCGGCCCTATCGGGCGGGCCGATGACATGCATTGATGAGCACTGAGCCAACCGAGTCTCAGCCTATACAAGCAACGCAAGATGCGTTTGCAGGGGTTCCGCAGCAGCAGGAAATGCCGCTGGCCATCGTGCGCGGCGAACCCATCCTGCAAATGCCGCAGGATCTGTACATTCCTCCGGATGCGCTGGAAGTCATCCTGGAGGCGTTCGAAGGGCCGCTGGATCTGCTGCTGTATCTGATCCGCAGGCAGAACCTGGACATTCTCGATATTCCGATCGCCGAGATCACCCGGCAATACATGGAATACATCGAGATGATGCGCGATGTGATGCGCTTGGAACTGGCTGCGGAATACCTGCTGATGGCAGCGATCCTGGCCGAGATCAAGTCGCGTTTGCTGCTGCCGCGCCCGCCCGCGGAAGAGGGGCTGGAGGAAGACCCGCGCGCCGAGCTGATCCGCCGTCTGCAGGAATACGAGCGCTTCAAGAAGGCCGCGGAAGATATCGACGCCCTGCCCCGCCTGGAGCGCGATACGGTACTGGCGCAGGCCGATACGGGCGAGCGAAACGTGATCAAGCTGCCACCGCCGCTGGATCTGAAGGAGATGCTGCTGGCGCTCAAGGACGTGCTGCGTCGGGCCGAGCTGTTCGGGCATCACGCGATCAAGCGCGAGGCGCTGAGTGTGCGCCAGCGCATGGGCGAGTTGCTCAGCCGCCTGGAGGGCGAACAGTTTCACCGCTTCGAAACGCTGTTCGACGTGAGCGAAGGACGGCTTGGCGTGGTGGTGACCTTCCTGGCCATGCTGGAGCTGGCCAAGGAGTTCCTGGTCAGCATCGTGCAGGAAGAACCGTTGGCGCCGATCTACGTCAAGGCCAACACTTCTGCGGGTGGCGAAGCAGCCGTCGTGGAGGAGGAAGACGTCGGCGGCGACGATGTCTTCGAGCAACCGGATGCCGCCTCGGGCGGTGAGTAACGGCATCCACACCCATATCGCAACTGCTATGGATACCTGATCCTAAGGCTATGCAGATCGAGCAACTCAAACCGATTATCGAAGCCGCCCTGCTGGCGGCCAGCCAACCGCTGACCGTCGCGCAGCTGGGCGAGCTGTTCGTCGAGGAAGACGACGTCGACCGTGCGCAGATCGCCATGGCGCTGGAGCAACTGGCCGAAGATTGCCAAGGCCGTGGCGTGGAACTGAAGGAAGTCGCCTCCGGCTTCCGCTATCAGATACGGCAGGACGTGCACCCGTGGGTGTCACGCATGTGGACGGAAAAGCCCAGCCGCTACTCGCGCGCGCTGCTGGAAACGTTGGCATTGATTGCGTACCGGCAGCCGATTACGCGACCGGAAATCGAACAGATCCGCGGCGTAGTGGTTTCCTCCAACATCATCAAGACGCTGGAAGAACGCGAATGGGTCCGCGTCGTCGGTCACCGCGACGTACCCGGCAAACCCGCCCTCTTCGGTACCACTCGCGCCTTCCTCGACTACTTCAATCTCAAATCGCTGGACGAATTGCCGCCACTGTCCGAAATCCGCGATATGGAAGACCCGCAGATGCGGCTGGACAATGAATCAGCACTGCCCGCGCCCAGAGTGGTGCATCTGCCGATCGATCCGGATGCGGAAGAAGCCGAAGGCGAAACGCCCGACGACGAAGCGCATACCGAAGCAGAACACCTCGGCGAAGAACACGTCGAAGCAGCTCACGCAGACGAAGCGCACGCCGAAGAAACGCCATCACACGCAGAACACGTCGAAGCGGAAGAAACTAACCACACGCCAACCGACGAAGCACCTTTGGACGAAGCGCCGGAGCATCCCGAACCTTCGCTCCACCAAGAAGCAACCGCACACGCTCCATCCTCTATCGACGAACCCGCTGACGAAGCGAACGCCGTCGACGAAAACGAAACCCATCCTTCCACTGCCGATGAGGCAGCGAATCCCGCGGATGCCCCCGAAGGCACCGCCGAGCAAGACACCGAGGAGTACCGCGCATGAATGCGCCGCAAAAATCCGTATTGAGCCTCAAGCGCGCCACGCCGCCTGAAAACGCCCCCCAGATCGAAGAGCGCCTGCACAAGGTGCTCGCCAATGCCGGCCTCGGTTCGCGCCGCATGCTGGAGCAACGCATCCAGGCCGGCGAGGTCGACGTCAACGGCAGCCCTGCCAACATCGGCGCCAGCGTACGCGCGGGCGATCGTGTGGTGATCGACGGCAAGCAGTTCGTCGTTGCCACCGACAGCCGCGACGATGCCGAAGTGCTGGTCTATCACAAGCCCGAAGGCGTGGTGACCACGCGCGAAGATCCTGAGGGCCGGCCCACCGTATTCGAACAGCTGCCGCGACTGAAAGGCGCGCGCTGGGTCGCTGTGGGCCGCCTGGACATCAACACCACCGGCCTGCTGCTGCTCACCACCGACGGCGAACTCGCCAACGCGCTGATGCATCCGCGCAGCGGCATGGAACGCGAATACCTGTGCCGCGTACACGGTGAAGTTCCGGACGAAATCATCGAAAAGCTGAAGGCCGGCGTCGAACTGGAAGACGGCCCTGCTCGCTTCGACGAAATCGCTGTCATCAGCCGCGGCGGCAGCCATAGCTGGTTCCGCGTGGTGATCCGCGAGGGCCGCAACCGCGAAGTGCGTCGCTTGTGGGATTCGCAAGGCTTCCTGGTCAGCCGACTCAAGCGCATCCGCTACGGCAGTATCGAACTGCCGCGCATGCTGCGTCGTGGTGATTGCGAAGCGCTGGGCGAAGATTCGGTAAAGGACTTGCGCAAGACGGCCGGTCTCGGCGCACCGCAACCGGTGCTGACGCTGAGCCCCGTGCTGCATCAACGTCGCGCACCGCGCAACGTGGTCGAATACCGTCCTGAAAAGAGCGGTACCGCCGCATGGAGCGGCGGCTATCACGACGAAGCACGCGAACTGCGCGCCTTCGACCGCATCCGCGAAGAACCCGTACGCGGCAAGCAACAGAAACGCCGCAATCCGAACCGCGAAGTGAACGGCAACGTGGCCGCCCCGGAACGCCAGAACAAGGTGCGCAAGAAAAAGCGCGGCATCGGGCCCGGCCAGGAATTGCCGCCCGCACGTACCTGGTTTGCCGGCGAAAACCGCGAAGGCGGACGCAGCCATGGTGGTGGCGGTGGTCAGGCGCATGGCAATCGCCGCGGCGGTGGTGGTGGCGCTGGCGCTGGTGGTGGTTCAAACCCCTACGGCGGCTTCAACGCCGGTGGCAACGCCAGTCGCAACAATCGCGGCGGGCGTCCCGGCGGCGGTAATCGTCCTGGCGGTCCGGGTGGCCGCCCGCAGCGAGGCAATCGCCCGCAAGGCCATGGTGGCGGCAATCGTTCCGGCAATCGCTAAGCCGCTGTGATCCGCATCTACCACAACAACCGCTGCTCGAAATCGCGCAGTGCGCTTGCCTTGCTCGAGGAGCAGGGCAAGCCGTTCGAAGTCATCCACTATCTTGAAACGCCACCTACCGCTGCCGAGTTGAAAGCGTTGCTATCGCAACTCGGCATCACGGCGCGACAGATGCTGCGTACGGGCGAGGACGAATATCGCGAGCTGAAGCTCGACGATCCGTCGCTTGATGAGCAAACACTTATTGCCGCGATGGTGAAACATCCGCGCCTGATCGAGCGGCCCATCGTGGTTGCCAACGGCAAGGCGGTGATCGCTCGCCCACCGGAAAAGCTGCTGGACATCCTCCCGTAGGTTGGGGTGCAAACCCCAACATCGCGATGCATAGGGATGGGAATGTTGGAGTTCGCACTCCAACCTACGCGGGCATCACGCCTTGTTGCTCCTGCGTCAGCGCGCGGTACGCCCGCGGCGTCATCCCCACCGTCGCCTTGAACTGCCGGGCAAAGGCGCTCTGGTCGACGAAACCACATGCCACGCCGATGGAAGCGACACTATCGTCGGTGTGCAGCATCCGCATCGCCGCTTCGATGCGCAGCTTGGTCAGCACCTGCTGCGGCGTAAGCTGAAACACGCGGCGAAAATGCCGCTCGAATTGCGCGATCGAAAGTTCGGCCTGCTCGGCCAGCGACTGAATGCGGACACCATCGCCATAATGTTCCTGCATGTAAGCCAGCACGCGCTTCAAACGATCGTAGATAGGATGGCGACCATCCGGCAGGCCAAGATCGCGCGAAATCCCGACCACACCGCATATCCTGCCGCGCACGCGCAGCGGGCGCTTGCAGGTCAGACACCATCCTGGCGCGCGGTTGGCAAAGATGTGCACTTCCAGCTGGTTCTCGATGATCTCGCCACTCAATACGCGCCGATCCTGCACGGCATACGAGCCGCCCATCGCACTCGGAAACAATTCGGTGACGTCTTTGCCGATCACGTCACCCCGTTGCTTGAGGCCAAGGCGGCGCACCAATGTGAGATTGGCATGCGTGTAACGTCCCTCCGTGTCTTTCACGAAGAAGACGACGTCCGGCAGGACATCGAACAAGGGCTCCAACTCATCGGCGGAAATCTTCATGGCGACAAGATGCCGGCTGGCCAAGGATAAGAACGTTCAATTGCACGATCATGCAGTTCGATACTGCATCTTAAGGGTTATCTTGTATATAGATGCAAGTGCCCTTCCAGGATCGTGCTGTAGCGTAACCAAGATATTGTGCAGAATTCCGCATGCAAAGCTATCAAGCCGATCTAAATGTGCTGATCGTACAACGTTGTTCTCGTTGGGTTACGCTGCGCTAACCCAACCTGCGCGGCTACGACACGACGGTCGACGGCATGACTTCCGACAAAGGCAGCAGACGCGAATCTTCGAGTGCTGCCGTGCGGTGCACGATGCCGGCCAAATACGCTTGGTGCGAAGCAAAAGCAAAGAACGATTCGACACTTTGCTGCCGTACCAGCATGGCCATATCCCAGCGTTCTTCTGATGGCCCGATCAGGAAAGCGCCGCCGCTGCCAAGGAACAGCAAATCACCGCCACTCTTACGCAAATACGGCAGCGTGTGCTCAACGTAGCGATGAAACGCTTCGGCGCCGCTAATGGGTTTGGGCGGAGCGAGTGCAGGCGTGGCGGAATAATCGGCCACATCGCGAAAGCGCAGCAGGTTGAGCATCACGATGCAGCCATCGATCTGCCGCGCCGCAAACGCGTGGCCGGCTTCCCATGTCGGTTCCAGATAGCACCTCATACCAGCACCTTCTCGTCGCGTCATGGCGAGAAGGCCAGCCGCATAGCGTGATCGCGTACATCGGCAGGCCATGCAGCGATCAATTCAGCAAACTTTGCTGCGTCGTTCGCAAACAAAGCGCGCGTAGCTTCTTCAAAACCAGGCATATCACCAGCCATCGCGGACATGAAGTGATAGGCGCGCTCTTGATTGGCGCGCACCTTGTCGCGTTCGGCGTGGGTACGGCGCGCTTCCTCTACCAACTTGCGCAGTACCACCGAGGGGCCACCCGGCTGACCGGCCAGCCATTCCCAATGCCTCGGCAACAGAGTGACCTCGCGTGCCACCACGCCCAGCTTGGGGCGCCCCCTGCCCCGAGGAACTTCGGGAGCTGCTTCGGCTTCGCTTTCCTCAGCGACGGTTTTTTCCAGTGCATAACGAGCAAACACGTCGTCGTCGCTGCCGCGGGTATCGATGTCGATGGAACGCCCGGTGCTGTCGTCAAAGATCCATATCGGCTTGGCGCCGTCGCGCTCGGTAGCCAGTTTGACTGCCAGCGCAACGACATGAAGCGGCCCGGAGGCGATGCGGCGATGGCCCTGGAAGCTGGTACAGGAAATGGATGGCGTTAAGTGAGTCATGGCGGCTCCTGTGGAGGCGCCAATAATACCCGGATAAAAATAATTCATGCAATATTACCCGGGTAAAATTTATTTGCCCCACAAAAAAACCGCCCATGGGGGCGGCTTTCTCGTTTCCATTCGTCCTGCTTAGATCCGGCTTTGCGTGGCCGGATCACCCACCTTGGCCCCGGCATCGCTGCGCGGCGGCGGGGGCGGCACCGAACTCGATGGCGTGGTCTTGGACCAATCCGCCGGCGGACCTGGGATGCGGCCAGCCATGATGTCGTCGATCTGGCGCGCGTCGATCGTTTCGTACTGCAGCAGCGCATCGGCCATCATGTGCAGCTTCTCGATGTTCTCGGTCAGCAACTGCTTGCTGCGGCCATAGGCACGATCGAGGATTTCGCGCACCACTTCATCGATCTTGCGCGCGGTCTCGTTGGAGACGTTCTTGTGCTGCGTCACCGAGCGGCCGAGGAACACTTCATCTTCTTCCTCGCCGTACGTCACTGGGCCAAGCTCGTTCGACAGGCCCCATTTGGTGACCATGTTGCGCGCCATCTTGGTCGCGCGTTCGATGTCGTTCGACGCGCCGGTGGTGACCTTGTCGGTGCCAAAGATCAGCTCTTCGGCAACGCGGCCACCGTACAGCGAGCACAACTGCGACTCGATAGCCGTCTTGTTCATGCTGTACTTGTCGCCTTCCGGCAGGTACATCGTGACGCCGAGCGCGCGGCCGCGCGGAATGATCGTCACCTTGTAGACCGGGTCGTGCTCGGGAACCAGGCGACCAACAATGGCGTGGCCGGCTTCGTGATAGGCGGTGAGCTTCTTTTCGTCCTCGCTCATCGCCATCGAGCGGCGCTCGGTGCCCATCAGAATCTTGTCGCGCGCCTTGTCCAGATGGGTCATGCGCACTTCGCGGGCATTCTCGCGGGCGGCAAACAACGCGGCCTCGTTGACGAGATTGGCGAGGTCCGCACCGGAAAAGCCCGGCGTGCCGCGCGCGATCACCATCGCATCCACGTCAGACGCGACCGGCACTTTGCGCATATGCACTTTGAGGATCTGCTCGCGGCCCTTCACGTCCGGCAGACCAACCACCACCTGGCGGTCGAAGCGGCCCGGGCGCAGCAGTGCCGGATCGAGCACATCCGGACGGTTGGTGGCGGCGATGACGATGATGCCCTCGGTGCCTTCGAAACCGTCCATTTCCACCAGCAACTGGTTGAGCGTCTGCTCGCGCTCATCATGGCCACCACCGAGGCCGGCACCGCGATGACGGCCCACGGCATCGATTTCGTCGATGAAGATGATGCACGGCGCATGCTTCTTGGCTTGGTCGAACATGTCGCGTACGCGCGACGCGCCCACGCCGACGAACATTTCGACGAAATCGGAACCGGAGATCGAGAAGAACGGCACCTTGGCCTCGCCAGCGATCGCCTTGGCGAGCAGCGTCTTACCGGTGCCGGGCGGGCCCACCATCAGCACGCCACGCGGAATCTTGCCGCCGAGACGCTGGAACTTGCCCGGATCGCGCAGGAATTCGACCAGCTCGCCCACTTCTTCTTTGGCTTCGTCGCAGCCGGCGACGTCGCTGAAATTGACCTTGACCTGGTCCTCACCCTGCAGCTTGGCGCGCGAACGGCCAAAGCTCATCGCCCCGCGGCCACCGCCGCCCTGCTGCATCTGGCGCATGAACCAGATGAACACGCCGACGATCAGGATGACCGGTAGCCAGTTCACCAGGAGGCCAATCAGCGAAAAGCCGGTGCCGGAATCCTGGGTGACGGTGACGTTCTTGTCCTGCATCTGCTTCACCACCGAGTTGGTGGAGAAGCCGAGCACCGGCGCAACCGTGCGGTAGTTGCTGCCGTCTTTCAACTTGCCGTTGATGGTGGCCGGGTTTTCGGCACTGATATTGGCAGTGGCGACGTTGCCGCTATCCACACTCTGCACGAAGCTGCTGTATGGCAGGTCCGAAGAGGCGCCACCGTGCGGGTTGAAGCTCTGGAACACGGTGATCAATACCACCGCGATCACCAGCCAGAGCAACAAAGTTTTCCATGTCTCATTCATGCGCGGTTCTCGCCAGTTTGCCGGCCGCCGGACTTAAATCCGGTGGCCAGCGCGTACACCTCACGCGAACGCGCGCGTGAGGCCTTGGGTTTACGCATACTTACGCGCGAGAACTCGGCGCGCAAGGTACGCAAGTAATCATCGAAGCCTGTTCCCTGGAACAACTTGATTAGAAACGCTCCGCCTGGTTTCAGCCAGTGTCTGGAGAAATCAAGCGCCAGTTCCGCCAGATCCATCGCCCGGATCTGATCGGCCAGTGCCACGCCACTCATATTGGGGGCCATGTCCGACAGCACAAGATCGAGCTTCTGGCCATCCAGGCGCTGTTCCAATGCTCTCAAAACGCTTTCTTCACGGAAGTCGCCCTGCAGGAAATCCACACCGGCAATACCCTGCATCGGCAGGATATCCAGCGCCACCACAGTACCACTATCACCCAGGCGCTGCCGGACGAACTGCGACCACCCACCGGGGGCGGCACCCAGGTCAACCACGCGCATGCCGGGTTTGAGCAGTTGATCGCGCTCGACCAGTTCTTCCAGTTTGAATACGGCGCGCGAACGCAGGCCTTCGGCCTGGGCTTTCTTTACGTAGACATCGTCGAAGTGCTCCCGCAGCCAGCGGGAACTGCTCTTGCTGCGAGGCATGGGTCGGCAGAATGGACCAGGAACAGAGGACGGACATGATACCCTTTGCGGCTACCTTGCAGTGCATCGAGACTGAACGCATGTCCCTATCTCCTTCACAGAAGCGCTATCTGCGCAGCCTCGCCCACGACCTCCATCCGGTGATTCTGCTGGGCGCCAAGGGCGCTACCGAGGCGGTGGTGAAGGAGTTGGATCTCGCGCTGTCGCACCATGAGCTGGTGAAAGTGAAACTCTCCGGCGGCGACAAGGAAGAACGCGAGGGGCAGATCCAGGTCCTCCTCGACGGCACCGGCGCGGAAAGCGTGCAACAGATCGGCCACGTCGTGGTGCTGTTCCGGCGCAACGAGGACGATCCGCGGCTGGCCCTGCCACGCTGAGGAGGCTGTCATGGATCTCTCGCTGGACCACCATGGCGATTACCTGTTCGTCCGCCGGGTCGCCGAGCGCAGCATCACGGTGGTCGATCGCGAATTGACCGCCAGTTTCCTGCTCTCACCCCAGCGCGCGGTGGAGCAATGGCCGGTCACCCAGGCCCAGGCGCTGACCGTTGATCACGTCGAGGCCGTGCTAGAGCTAAAACCCGAAGTGGTGCTGCTCGGTACCGGCACCCGCCAGCAATTTCCACCAGCCGCTTTCATGGCCGGTTTTTTGCGCAAAGGTATCGGCATCGAAGTGATGGACAACGCGGCGGCGGCGCGTACCTACGATCTGCTCGCCAGCGAAGGGCGGCGCGTGGTGGCGGCTTTCATTCTTCCCGCGGCGTGAACATTCGCTCCGCTATACAGGGAGAGGGTTTGGGTGAGGGGCCAATCTTGGCGAAAGCTCTATCTAGCCTAGACGCGCCGAAAGCAGCTTCATAACCAGATTGCCCCCTCACCCTAACCCACTCCCGCAAGGGAATGGCCTACCTAACGCGACGGCAGATAGTCCAGCGGATCGACCGGATTGCCATCCTTGCGGATCTGGAACTGCAACTCGTCGCGCGAACTGCCGCTTGAGCCCATTTCGGCAATCTGCTGCCCGGCTTTAACCTGCTGCCCTTCCGTCACCAGCCGCTTGCGGTTATGGCCATAGGCGGAAAGGAAGCTGTCGTTGTGCTTGATGATGATCAGCTCGCCATAGCCCACCAGGCCATTGCCGCTGTACACCACGGTGCCATCCGCAGCAGCGACGATCGGATCGCCCATCTTGCCGGCGATATCGATGCCGGGAATCGCCGCGCTGGATTGAAAACGGCTGATCACTTGGCCCGATGCCGGCCAACGCCACTTCACGCCGCCTGCGGTACGTGTACCGCCGCTGGCGGCCACTACGGGTGCCGCCGCGGCAACGACCGGCGCCGGATTGGTGGGCGGTGCAGGTGGTGCGTTTACCGGCGCAGCAGGATGCGTCACGGCGACGGGCGCCGCGGCAACCGAGCTTGCATGCGCGGGCAATGATGTGGCCGCGGCCGGCTTGGTTTCCACCGTCTCGAACACGGGGGTCGACGCTGCGGGCGGCAGCGGTACCTTGGCGACAACCGGCGGCGGCGCGTGCTCGGTCGCCGGCGCCGGACCATGTCCCGATAACTTCAGCACTTGCCCCGGCCAGATCGTGTACGGCGGCGCGATGTTGTTCAACCTGGCGACTTCGCGAAAATCCGTGCCGTTGCGGAACGCGATGGAGTAAAGCGTATCGCCCTTTACGACGGTGTATGTACCGGCCTCATGTTGCGCTGGCGCAGTCCGCACATTGCTCGACGCGCCAGGCGGCGGCTGCACCACCACCGTGCTGCAACCGGTCATCAATAGGGCTATAGCGGCAAGCGAGAACCATCGCGTCAATCCATTCATGCGCGTCAGCATAGCGAGGTCGCGAGCAGTTTTCATGCGATCGACACGGAACGATCGCCCATTGTTAATGCTTGAGCGCCCACCAGCCGCCAAGAACAGCCAACGCGGCCAACGCCGCCCAACCTATCCACTCGATGTTCTTGTGCAGGATTTGCTCGGCGCGCTCGCCAAACAGGCGGATCAATAGGGCCAGCAACCACACGCGCTTGCCACGCCCAAGCAGGATGCACACCAGAAACGGAATCACCGGGACGCCGACAATGCCTGATGCCCAGGTGACGAACTTCATCGGCACCACCGGCTGGATCGCCGCCAGCATCAGCACCAGCAGCAATTCCAGCCAATGCTGATTCATTTGCGCACGCAGGCTTTCCACGCCGCGTTCGATCGAATCGTACAAATGCAGCGACTGCAGCAGCGGCGTCAGTGCATGAAAAGCCCAGTGGCCGAGCGCATACCCCACCAGCGAACCCAGCAGCGAAAACACCAGGCTCAAGTTCGCATAGAAAAAAGCGCGATGGCGCTTGCCCAGCATCATCGGCGCCAGCATCACTTCCGGCATGACCGGGAAGATGAAGGCTTCGATAAAACTCAAACCACACAAGTAATAGACCGCTCGGCGGTCACGCGCCCACACCAGTACGCGCGCATAAAGCTTTCCAAAGAGCTGCATCAGCCGATACCGCCCAGCAAAGGGACGAAACTGACCGCGCCTAGTTCTTCTTGCATGAAATCGCCCTTTCCATCGCCGCGCATGCGGATCAAGGTTTGACTGCTGGGAGAACCGACCGGTGCGACCAGCACGCCATCCGGCGCCAACTGATCGAGAATTTGCGAAGGAATGGCATCACCCGCCGCCGTAAGAATGATGGCATCGAACGGCGCTTCCGCCGCCCAACCCAGCTTGCCGTCGTCGTGACGCGAGCGGATATTTTCCAGTCCCAGCTGGCGAAAGCGCCGACGTGCCTGGCGCAGCAATTCCTCGATGCGTTCCACGGTATAAAGCTGCGGCACCAGCTGCGCCAACACCACGGCCTGGTAGCCGGAACCGGTGCCGACCTCCAGCACCTTCTGCGGCCGGCCCGATTTTGGTTCGAACAGTTCCAGCAACGCCTCGGTCATGCGCGCCACGACCCACGGCTGCGAAATGGTCTGACCGTGGCCGATCGGCAGCGCCGTGTTTTCGTAGGCGCGCGAGTGCAGCGCCTGGTCGATGAAGTGATGGCGCGGCAAATTGCGCATCACGTCCAGCACACGTTGGTCGCGAATGCCTTCTTCCTTCAACTTGGCAATGAGCCGGTCGCGCGCGCGTTGCGAGGTCATGCCCTCGCCTTTCAATGCGGATGGCGGCAACGGATGAATCATGCGGCCTTACCGTTGGCGTGATCGCTCATGTCTTCGCTCAACGCGCTTACCCAATGGCCCACTTTCTCCAGGGCCTGGAAACGCGTGAGGTCGACATGGATGGGCGTCACGGAAATGTAGCCGCGCCGCACAGCGTCAAAGTCAGTGCCGGGACCTGCATCTTCGACATCGCCTGCCGGACCGATCCACCAGATCGGCCGGCCGCGCGGGTCGTTCTGTTTGATGCATGGCGCGGAACGATGGCGCTTGCCCAAGCGCGTGGTTTCAAAACCGAGTATCTCTTCCCACGGACGATCCGGCACATTGACGTTGAGAATGGTGTCGGCCGGCAGCGGATCCACCAGCAGGCGCTCCATCAACCGCAGCACGGCCTTGGCGGCTGATTCGTAATGCTCGCCCTGGTGGTCCTTGCTGACCAACGACACCGCAATCGCCGGCAAGCCGAGGAAGCGCCCTTCCATCGCTGCCGACACGGTGCCGGAATAGATCACGTCATCGCCGAGATTGGCCGAATTGTTGATGCCGGAAACGACGATGTCGGGCTCGTCATCGAGCATGCCCGCTAGCGCAAGATGCACGCAATCAGTCGGCGTGCCTGCCACGCGGTAATAGCCGTTGTCCATGCGCAGGACGCGAATCGGCGCATCGAGGGTAAGGGAATTGCTGGCGCCGGAGCGATCCCGATCCGGCGCCACCACCGTCACTTGGCCGACCGCACCGAGGCGCTCGGCGAGTACGCGGATACCCGGCGCGTCCACGCCATCGTCGTTGCTTACCAGTACTCGCATCATGATCCGTTCAAAGGCTAATAACTGGCGGGCGGCCTGCAGGCGGTCGCACGCATTCTGGACCCTGGAGTCTAACCGAGCCGACCATTCGTTTCACCGGCGATTTTCGCAACCTTCTCTTCACCATCCACGCGTTCCTTTCGCTACGATGACGCGCATGAAACGCCGTACCCCTGCCATCGTGAGCGACGAGGACAGCCGCCTGTTCCGCGAGGCCATCGGCGAGGTCCGCCAGTTCGAACCCGTCGCCGCGCCGCCCGAACTTCCCAAGCCGGAACCGCATCCCTACATGCTGGAAGCCGACGAAGCCGCCGTACCCGGCGAACTGCTGGACATGGCCTTCGACCCCGGCCTGATGGAAGTAGGTGAGGAACTGAGCTACCTGCGCGACGGCTATCCGCCCAAGCTGCTGCGCCAGCTCAAGCGCGGTCAATTCAGCGTGCAGGACGATATCGATCTGCATCAGATGAATGCCGCGGCGGCGCAAGCCACGATCGCCGAATTTCTTGCCCACGCCAACGATCGCGGACTGCGCTGCGTACGCATCGTGCACGGCAAGGGGTTGCGTTCGAAAGCCGCCGGACCGGTGCTGAAAATCTTGACCGATCGTTTGCTGCGTCGTCGTAATGACGTGATTGCCTTTGCTTCCGCGCGCCCGATGCAGGGTGGAACGGGGGCCGTGGTGGTATTGCTGAAAGGATGAATGACTCAATGCCCAAGCTCTTCTCGTACGGCACGCTGCAGCAGGAAGACGTACAACGCCGGACATTTGGCCGCATGCTCGCCGGGCGTCGGGATCAACTGGCCGGCTTCGTGCAGACCGAGGTTGAAATAAGCGATCCGGACGTGGTGGCGGCCAGCGGCAAGACGCATCATCCAATCCTCTTGTTTACGGGTTTATCCACCGATCGTGTCGACGGCACGGTCTTCCACATCACCGACACGGAACTCGCGCAAGCCGACGACTACGAAGTCGACGATTACAAGCGCATTGCGGTGACCATGGTGTCCGGCATACAAGCCTGGGTCTACGTGGACGCGCGTCAGAACTTGCCCCCCGACACCGCGCACGTGTAGGTTGGGGTGCGAACCCCAACATCGCCATGCACGTATGGATTCAAATGCTGGGGTTCGCACCCCAACCTACAGCCATCACAAGGAAGGTGTTCATGGGAAGCAAGATCATCGGCGCGACGTGGTTTGTTTTCGGTCTCGTGTTGTCTTCGCACGCTGTCGCGCAGAACGTCGATCATTCCTCCGCCATCGATAAGGCTCCGATCAACGATTGGAAGAGCAGCCCCGCGATGCCCGGTTCGTCTGCTCCGATCGCCGGGCGTTCCAACCTGCATCTTTCGCTGACACCGGTATCCACGCAGGCATTCCAGCGCATGCCGTTTTATGCGATGGCGCCTTATTGGTTGCCTCGCAGTCGACCATTCAAAACCAACCATGCTGCGTATACCGTGCAGCCCGCTACGCATGGTGCGCTGATCAACGACGTAGCGGCGCTGATACGTTCGGCATCGTCAAATTAAGTCGCGTGGCGTAACCTTGCGCACCGTCGCTCCGGCGCAGGCCGGGACCTAGTGACGTTGACAATCAAGCCTAGGCGATCAATTCACGCACCACGACCGTGGCATACGCGCCCGCAGGCAACTCGAAACTCAGCTCGAGCGTTTCATCGTCGAGCCAGTGCCAGCGAAATTCCTTGGTGAGCAGACGCAACGGGCGCCGCTCCTGATCCATGCGCGCCGCGTCAAGGCCTTCGGCCAGATCGCCGAACGCGGCGGCAACCTCGCGCTCCAATGCACCCGCTGCGTCAACGGCGGGCGGATCGCCCTGCCCCCATAACGGGCCGGATGGATGGATATCGCCCTGCGCCAAACGCGCTGCAAGCACATCATCGAAAGGTTCAGGACCAAACCACGAGCGCGAACCGGCCAGCGACCAGATGTCGCCCTCCAACGGTTTATCCCAGGCATCGCGTTCAACGCGCGCCGCCAGCACGCTGTTGAAGATATGCGAGCGTGCGGCGGAGAGCAGGATGGAACGCTTGTCGCGATCCACGCGGCGACCGCCGAACATCGCACGCGCCTGTGCCACGTTGCCGCCTTCGCGGCCGAAACGTTGTTCGCCGAAATAATTCGGTACGCCACGCGAGGCAATGGCCTGCAGCACTTCTTCGGCGCGTGAGCAATCGCCCTGCACATCGCGCAGCACCAGCACAAAACGATTGCCGCGCAAGGCGCCGCGCTTGAGCTTGCGTTTGTGGCGCGTGCTCGAAAGCACTTTTACTTCGGCATGCGGAAAGGCGTTCCAGTCTGGATCGGCCTTGCCGGGTAGTTGCACGGTGAAAGCCTGGCGCGTAACAGCGTGACGATCTTTCAGCCCGGCGTAGCCGACATGCATCGGCGACACGCCTGCGAAACGTGCCAGTTCACGCGCTACCCAATCCGTGTTGGCCTCGCGCTTTTCAACCCATAGGAAGGCATGTTCGCCTTCGCCATCGGGTTCGTAGCCGAGGATTTCCTCGACACGGAAATCTTCGGGAATGCTGCGCAGTGTGCCCGTCAAAGGCGGCGTGCCGTAGGCGCGAGGCAATTCGGATTCAGTAGAAGTCATGCGAAACCACATGTAGCTCCCTCCCCTGCGCGCAGGGGAGGGTTGGGGTGGGGTTGCTTGGGCTTGCGGAATAACGTGAACCAACCGCGAGTTGGCGGACCTCACCCCACCCCAGCCCTCCCCTCCTGCACGTAGGGGAGGGAGCGGTTCGCTGTAACGTGAATAACATCGTCAATGACTGCTGTCACTCGAGGCGGCCGGCGCCGCCGTACTCGCCGCCGGTTTTGGCACCACTTGATAAAACGTCTCGCCCGGCTTGATCAAACCCAGTTCACCGCGCGCGCGCGCTTCCACCGCCTGCTCGCCGTGCTTGAGGTCCGTCACATCCGCGGCAAGCGCCTGGTTGCGCTGGGTGAGCTTGTCGTTTTCGTCCTGCTGCTTTTTAACGGCAGCACGCAAGCTCGTTACCTCAGCCATGCCGCCATGGTTGGACCACAGTTCAAACTGCAGTCCAAGCAATATCAGCAGCAGGATCAAGGCGACCCAACGCAACATGATTCAGGCGATAACCTCGCTCAGCCAGGCAAATGGGAAAGACTGGTGAACGCGTTGCGGCCCGCGTAGCGAGCGTCGGCGCCGAGTGCTTCTTCGATGCGCAGCAGCTGGTTGTACTTGGCCACGCGATCGGTACGGCACAGCGAACCGGTCTTGATTTGCGTGGCCGTGGTGGCGACGGCGATATCGGAGATGGTGGTGTCTTCGGTTTCGCCGGAACGATGCGACACGATCGCCGCGTACTTGGCAGCATCAGCCATGGCGATGGCTTCCAGCGTTTCCGACAGCGTACCGATCTGGTTGACCTTGATCAGAATGGCGTTGGCAATCTTCTTGTCGATGCCTTCGCGGAAGATCGAAGGATTGGTCACGAACAAGTCATCACCCACCAACTGCACCTTGTTGCCGATCTTGTCGGTGAGCAGCTTCCAGCCGTCCCAGTCGCCTTCGGCCATGCCGTCTTCGATGGTGACGATCGGGTATTGCTGCGCCCAGCTTGCCAGCAGGTCGACGAACTGTGCCGGCGTGTAGACCTTGCCCTCGCCTTCCAGATCGTACTTGCCGTCCTTGAAGAATTCGGAGCTGGCGACGTCAAGGCCTAGCAGAATGTCGCTGCCGATCTTGTAGCCGCTCTTGTTCACGGCTTCGAGAATGGTGTCCAGCGCCTCGATGTTGGAGCGCAGGTTCGGTGCAAAACCGCCTTCGTCACCCACAGCCGTGTTGAGACCCTTGCCCTTCAGCACGCTCTTCAACGCGTGGAAGATTTCCGTGCCGGCGCGCAGCGCTTCGGAAAAGCTCGGCAGGCCCACCGGCAGCACCATGAACTCCTGTACGTCGACGTTGTTGTCGGCGTGGGCACCGCCGTTGATGATGTTCATCATCGGTACCGGCAGCGCACCCGGCTTGCCGTGGGAGAGGTACTTCCACAGCGGTTCGTGACGCGACGCTGCCACCGCGTGCGCAGCAGCCATGGAAACGCCCAGCAATGCATTGGCACCGAGACGGCCCTTGTTCGGCGTGCCGTCGAGGTCGATCAGCTTCTTGTCCAGGCCTTTCTGGTCGGCAGCATCGAAACTTTTCAGCGTGCTGGCAATTTCGCCATTGACGTTGCCGACCGCTTTTTTCACGCCCTTGCCGAGATAACGCGACTTGTCACCATCGCGCAGCTCCACCGCTTCGCGCGTACCGGTCGATGCGCCGCTCGGCACGGCAGCGCGGCCAAAGGCCCCGCCGGCCAGCGTGACTTCTGCTTCGAGCGTGGGGTTGCCGCGGGAGTCGAGGATTTCACGGGCGTGGAT
>NZ_DATEJY010000017.1:0-11906 GCF_035277725.1 Dyella sp.
CGATGGGGTGACGTCCAGAAGGCCCGCAGGCTGCGCCGCGCGGCTTGAACAGACGGCCAGTCTGCCCTGCGCCACGCAACACACCCTGCGGGCCTTCTGGACGTCATGCCGGGTGCATGGAATAGATCAGAGCATCCCTAGATGCTTGCCCGGGACGCCGGGTACAAACACTGACCACTCCCGCGTCGCCGGGCCGCCCTCGCCGCCACCGGGCCGCGCGAGATGCGCCACCATGCCGGCGACACGATAGTGATACCTGTCCATCCAGAATTCGTGGCCAAGCGGATCTTCGCCAGGCCATAGATGCGCGGCCAAAGCACGCGTTATCCACACGGGCGCGTCCGCCGGAGCAAAATCATTCAACGCACGATAGTCATCCGCTTTAGGCATGTCGCCTGCGACAAGATCGAGCCCCAACGCCTTGAAGCTGCCGGGGCCGCCGACATAGAAATCCACCACGCCACCTGGCTTTCGGTTGGCTGCGTCCAGATGAATGCCCGCGGTACCCGCGTGTTCGCCGAACGGCACCGCGTTGATCACACTGACCGATTGCACGCCTGGAATCCGACCGAGCGCCGACAGCACGCGTGCGTTGAGATCGACCTCATTGCAGTCATCGCAATCGAGCTTGATCTGCGCAAGCGAGGCTTCATCCACCCCGCTTTGGATGTGCATCTGCCCGAGACGGTTGGCGATGAGAAAACACGCATTGCACAACACGGCGCACGCCAGGGCGATTTCCAGCGCGATAAGCAACGTGGCGAGGCGGTGGCGGCGAAGGGCGGAAAGTATCGGTGCCATATGCATGATCCGCTCCTTATAGCGTCTTCAGCTGCAGGGCCGGCGCCACGCGGCTGGCTCGGAACGCCGGCAGCAATCCGGCGAGCAGCGTTGCCGCAATCGCCGCGGCGAACGTCAGCATGAACATGGAGAAATCCAGGTGCACCAGATCCGCATACACCGTCGGTTGCCGGCGCACGATCCATAAGCCCAGCAAGGTCAATAGCCATCCACCCAAACCACCCACCAGACCGACGACGGAGGCCTCCACCAGGCATTGCATGAAGACGGCTGCGCGCGTCGCGCCGAGCGCCCGCCGCACGCCGATTTCGCCGCCGCGATGCAGGAACTTGGCCAACAACAATCCCACCGTGTTGAACAGGCAGATGACCAGAAACGCGAACGCCAGCCATGTCTGCAAGCGCACGTCGCTCGGCACCACGTGGTTGAAATCCAGCCACGCCATCAGGCTTCGCATGCGGGTATTGCCGGCATGATTGAAACGTCCAAGCGCCATTTGCTGGGCGGCGTAGTCAGCCACAAAGCGCCGATACGCAGCTACTTTGGATGCGTCATTCAATTGCACCCATAGACTCACCCATAAACATGGGAAATTCTGCTGGTTGCCAGTCAGATCAGGAGTGCGCCAGCATGTGAATTGCTCGAAATGATTGCGATTGATGTCTTGCCCGGTGGAGAACGGGATCATGATGTCTTCGGGCTTCACGTAGAAGTCCGCCGTATCGCCTTCCGAAAAGCGCCCGCCGGCCACGTCATAAAACAGCGGCGAGGGGCGCCACGGCTTGAGCACGCCCACGATGCGCAGATCGCTGTCGCGTACGCGCAACGTGCGGCCGACACTGTTGGCGCCGCCGAAAAGTTTCCGGTTCAAGTCATCGGAAATCACCACCACCCTCGTCCGGCGCTCGTCATCCGCGGCACCCCACGCTTGCCCGTATAGGAACGGAACGTCGAACATCGGGAAGAAATCTGCCGTCGTCGCCAGCAGCCGTAGTTTCAGCGCCGGGATATCCGCATCGGGGGCCTTGACGCGAATGTCGCCTTTGGCAATGAGCGCCTGCCGATCCGCACGCTTGGCCGACCAGAGATCGATGGCGGAATGAAAATCCATGACGTCGCGAGGCTCATGGTCATCGCCATCGTTGGGATCGGGATCCACCTGCGGATAGAAGATGTGTGCACTGCGCCCAGGCAGCGGATCGCCGGAAAGAATGTGCATCACCGTAAGCGTGGTCATGCTCGCGCCGATACCCACCGCGATCGCCAGCACCATCAAGCCCGTGAGAACCCGGTTGCGCTTCAGGCTTTGAAGCGCCAATAACAGGTAATAACCGAACATCCCTCTCCTTCCTCCGCTTGATCGATGCGTGCGCGTGGGGCGTTGACGCCATGGGCTGGCGACAGGAAGCAGCAAACTGCATGCCATGCAAAAGGAGACCAAAAAAGGCATACGCATCAAGGCCATGTATATGACGTTGCGGTCAGGTGAGTGTCCGCGGACATTCGGGCGGACAGACGGACAAGACTCGTCCAATGTTTGATAGTCGCCATCCATGCGAATCGGCAGCATCGAATATGCTGGCAATAATGTTGATTTGCCATGCCTTCAGCGAAAGGGCTCGCAATGCCCCGCATAGAACGTTAGTGCAATGCGCCGAAAGGGATATATTGTCCCGCCTCTGCACACCGTCCAAATAACAAAAGAGACGCGAAAAATGGACACGGCTTCAAAACCCATCCTCCAAATCCGTAACGTTTTCAAACTTAAACATGCCCCGCTATTACGCCTTGGATTGATGGCTTTAATAACCATCTCGGCAACAAAAACAGGCGCGGCGCAAGTGGGAGTAGGCCCCATGGCCACACCGCCACCGCCCGCTTTGCCCATCCCGCAAGACAAGCCCTTCAAAGACGCCATCGCATTGGCGGTCAATGCCACCGATACCGACCATCAGATTTTTTCGGTACACGAAACCATTCCCGTTCAAAAAGCCGGTGACACCGTGTTGCTCTACCCGGAATGGGAAACGGCAAGCCACGCGCCGACCGCCGGCGCCGCCGAGCTGGCCGGTTTGCTGGTACAGGTCGACGGAGTACGTGCGCAGTGGATGCGGGACCCGGTGGATATGCATGCCTTCCACATCAACGTACCGAACGGAGCCAGATCGATAGCACTGGATTTCCAGTTTCTCGCGCCCGCCAAGAGCCACCTGTTGCGGCCGACAATGATCAATGTGCCCTGGCAGCGTGTCTTGCTCTATCCAGCCGGCTGGTACGTGCGGGATATCCCGGTGACCGCTACGCTGACGTTGCCGCGCGGACTCATCGCTTTCACTGCGCTTGCCTTCCGGGACGTCGACGGCGACACGCTCAGGTTCGATACGGTAACGCTTGAGCAATTGGTTGACGCCCCGTTTTATGCCGGCAGATATACGCGTCAGGTCATGCTCAACGAAAACACTGCCAGACCGGCGCGGTTGGATCTATTGGCCGACGCACCGAAAGACCTCGCCATGACCCCGGATGAAATCGCGCACATGAGAGCGCTTATTTCTCAGGGTCTGACGATATTCGGCACGCCGCCGTATCGCCATTACGACACCATCGTTACCTTGAGCGACGTGCTGTCGCCCGATGGTGGTGGTGGCGGTATCGAACACCTGGAGGAAGGCGAAAACAATCTTCCCGCCGCGTACTTCAGCAACCCGGCGCAACAGCTCAACAATCTCGACCTGATCGCTCACGAATTTGTCCACGCATGGAACGGTCGATGGCGCCAACCCGCGGATTTATGGTCGCCTACTTTCAATCAGCCTGTGATGGGCTCGCTGCTGTGGGTGTATGAAGGCCAGACCGAATTTTGGGGTCGCGTGCTGGCCGCCCGATCAGGCTTGCGCGATCGCCAGCAAACCTTGGACAAGCTGGCGCTGGACGCCAGTATCGTTGCCGATCGCGACGGCCGAAGCTGGAAAAATCTGCAGGACAGCACCAACGACGCCATCTATATGGCCGGGCATCACGTGGCATGGCGCGATTGGCAACGCCGGGAAGACTACTATCCCGAAGGCGTATTGCTTTGGCTGGATGTCGATGCGCGACTGCGTGAGCTGAGCCATGGCAAACGAGGTTTGGATGATTTCGCGCAGCTCTTTTTCAACGTCGACAAAAATCAAACACGCACCTATACCTTCCAGGATGTCTGCAATGCATTGAACGCGATCGTTCCCGATGATTGGGCAGGTTTCCTCAATCGGCATCTCAGCAGCCATCAAGCCAGTGATGCGATTGCCGGGCTTGCCCGCGCAGGATGGAAACTCACGTACAGCGACGTTCCCACCGAAACCTTCCTTCAGGATGAAAAGGAAGCCGGTGTCATCAATCTCGACGATTCGATTGGCTTGCAGGTGGATACGGATGGCGAAGTGCAATCCGTTCGATGGAACGGGCCAGCGTTCCGCGCAGGCTTGTCACCTGGCTCGCGCGTGATCGACGTGAATGGGCAACCCTTCTCCGTAACGGCATTTACAAACGCTGTCCAGACGTCCGCAATAAAACCCTTGCAGCTGCGCGTCAGTATCAATGGCGAGAAGCGTGATGCCGTGATCGACTATCAAGGTCCATTGCGCTATCCGCATCTAGAGCGCATCGCAGGTACGCCTGATCGGCTCTCCGCCTTGCTCGGTCCGCGATAACGTGGGTCGAGTCGGGTCGAGTCGGTTCCGCGCGAGCATTCGCCGCTACCGCGCTTATTCACAAAGCCAAGGTTCCGGGCAACTACTAAATACCTAGTTGACAGCGGACAGGATCGGCCTAGAATCTACTAAGCTCCTAGTAGATTGGTGCCCTTCCATGAAGATTTCGCTTACCGACCGCGAAGCCGATGTCATGCAGGTGTTGTGGGATTACGGTCCCTCCATCGTCTCCGAAGTACGCGAGCGCCTGAGCGATCCGCTCGCCTATACCACCGTACTGACCGTACTGCGCACGCTGGAAGCGAAAGGCTATGTCGGGCATGACGAAGAAGGCCGTGGGCATCGTTATTTCGCCAGCGTGAAGCAGCAGGCCGCACGTAAAAGCGCCCTGCAGCACCTGACCGACAAACTATTCAAGGGCTCGGCAGAGCTGCTCTTTTCGCATCTGGTGTCCGACCAGAAATTGACGCCGGAGCAGATCAAGCGCATGCGGCAACTACTGGCGAATCCATCCGGCAAGGACAAGCCGTGATGTTGGCCATAATCAGCTATGTAGTGATCGTCGGCGTCTTGCTGAGCATCGCTGCGCTGGTGGCCGAATACGCCGCAAAACAGCGTGGCACATCGCGGCGATGGATCTGGATAACCACGATTATCGCCTCGCTGCTGCTGCCGCTGATCATTCCCAATGTCACGGTGCACATGCCTGATCTGATCAAACCGGCGACCAGCGATAAACCGGTTGCGCTGCGCGATATGACGTCGGTACACGTGCCTTTGGCGATGCTTGACCTTGGCATGCCGGATACCGCCGCAAAGGCCCATTGGCTCGACGTTCTTTTTCACCGTCTGTGGCTGGCAATCTCCCTCGCCGTGCTGGCGGGATTAACGCTTAGCGGTTGCCTGCTCTATTGGCGCAAGCGTCGCTGGATGCAGGGCTTCCTTTGCGGCACGCCTTTGCTGATCGCGCCGGATGTCGGGCCCGCCGTGGTCGGCTTGCTGCACCCACGCATCGTCGTACCGGCCTGGCTGCTGGACGAATCGGCCGAGCGCCAACAATTCGTGCTCGCCCATGAGCAGTCCCATCTGGATGCACGCGATCCGCAGATGCTCACTGTCGCGCTGTGCCTGTTGGTGGTCATGCCTTGGAACCTGCCGCTGTGGTGGCAATTTCATCGGCTGCGCCGCGCCATCGAAGTGGATTGCGATGCGCGCGTTCTGCGTGCTGGCCGAGATATGGCGGAGTACTGCGAAACCCTGATTCAAGTCGGCCAGAACCAATCCCGTTACATCGGCGCCGTGGCTGCCATGTCGGAGTCCGGATCATTTCTCGAACAGAGGATCAAAATCATGTTGCTGAAACCAAGGAAATGGGCGCGCCTGTCGGCGCTTGCCATGATGGGTGTATCGATAGCTATGGCGGCATTTGCCGCACAGGTGACGCCGCCGGGTGCGGGCGATGTGCCCGTGAAGCACGAGGCGAGCGTGAGCCCGGCCGTGTTGGCCAAGTATGTCGGCATCTATCAATTCGGCCCGTATGCAGTGATGACGGTGAAGCTGGATGGATCGCAGCTTGAGGCCCAGCTCACCGGGCAACCGTTCTTTCCGATCTATCCGAGCAGCGATACGGCGTTCTTCTACAAAGTTGTCGATGCACATATGGATTTCGTGGTGACTGCGCAAGGACAGGTCGCCAGCATGGAGTTCTATCAGAACGGGCACCACGTCAGCGCAGCACGCATCGACGCCGCTACCGCGCAGCGCCTCCAGAGCACACTGGAAAAAAGGGTGAGCGCCCAGCAGCCCTATCCAGACAGCGAACAGATTTTGCAGATATTGCTCTCTGGAAATGCAGGCTCGCCACGCCTGAGCCCTGAATTGGCTCAGGCCATGCGTGCGCAGCGTTCAGCGACCGAAGCCACCTTGGGCAAGCTTGGCCCGATTACATCGCATGAGTTCGTTGGAGTTAATCCCCAGGGATGGGACAAATACCTTGTTCGCCATGAAAATGGCACAGAAGACGTGAGCTTTGTGCTTGACTCCCGCGGCATCATCGTGGGTGCGCTCCGTCACGAGTAAGCAAGCGATAGGTTTGCGGGCAGGCAGGAAGTCGCGCTGCTACACCAAGCGGGCTTTCAGTCGATTGAATTGTTCTTCGCAGCCTTCACGCTCAAGGGATGGGTTGCTTACGCGCCTTCATGACGGTCGCTGCACGCATCTAAATAGAAACCGCACAACACATCGACGAGTCATCTGCGATGCCGGTTGCGAATGAATACCACCGACGGGCGCTCGATTACCCCGTCCGCGCAGGTCACCGAATCTTTTGCCGCTGCAAATAACATGAGCGCCAACGAGGTGCCAGGAGTTCACGGATCACATGCGGTTGCGAGCCTAGAATGCATCGTCCGACGTTGCGTCAGGTGTCGCGGGGGACGGTGCGTCGGTCATCCGCGTTTGTGACATGGCGGCCGCAATGGCCGAAGGAGAGTGTCATGCAACTTCTCTCGCGTAACCGCGCCCTCGCGGCGCTTGTCTGCCTGTTCGTTGCCGCGTTCGCGGCCCATCCATTGGCCGCTTCCGCGCAAGCATCGCCCGGCACGGTTCTTTTCTGGCGCACCGTGAACGGCACGGTCGGCGGAGTCAATACGCCTGTCAGTTCGGCGATCTTCAGCATCGGCGACGATGGCCTGAATGAGCGACAGCTCACGCCGTACACCACAGGCGAGTTCGACATGCCCGGCATCGGGAACTACATGGGTTTATGGCTGACGAATGCCTTCAATCCGGCCGGGACATACAGCGTGCTCCTTCCGGCGCAATCCACACTCCCCCACTACACCGGGACGCAATATCACGGCAAATACGTCCTCATAAACGCCAATGGTGCGCGCACATCGCCGATCTTTTATGGTCCCGATGACCTGCAACCGCCGAGCGCAAGTCCCAGTCCAAGCTACGGTTCCGTCAGCTGGGGACCCGCCGGTAACGATCAGATTGCCTATGCGAATGTGCCTGACGATCAGTTTGGCAGGCACCCCGCGTGCGTACGCCTGATGAATTCGAACGGCACCAACGATCACACACTCTGGTGCGCCGATCGCTGGAATTATTGCGCACTCGAAGCTATCCGCTGGTCGGGTGATGGAAGCCGCCTGCTGGTCTATGCGGTGCATGCCGATCACATTTACACCTCGGAAGCGGATATCTACCTGATCAATACCACTACCGGTGCCGCAACCTTGATCCAAGCGAATGTCCAAGAGCCCTATACGGGAGGTGGCGTCGGTGATCTCTCGTACGACGGCCATGAGGTGCTCTATGCCATGCTCAAGAACCCGAACGAGCCCGGCCCCTGCAATGCGGCGAGCAACGGGAATATTAGTGGTGTGTGGTGTGCGAAGAACATGCTGACGGGCCAGACAGTCGCGATTGTCGATCCCAGCAACTTGTACCCGTTTCTGCCTAATGGCCAGGCGCTGATCTCGCCGGACGGCAGCCAGGCCTTCGTGACCTCATCCCCCATATCATCTTCGCCTCAGGATGAAGAGATCTTCGCCGTGAAGACTGACGGATCGGGTGTGCGCAAAGTAACCTCACCGTGTGTTCCCCTGTACCCGAACGTATTTTTGTCGTGGCAACCGGTGCGCGTGTCGCCGGATGGCGCGCGGCTCCTGGCCAACTGCAACATCGAAACCACCACCCCGCCTGCGACCGTGGTTCTCACGCATCAGATCAATGTCGTCAACCTTGCCGATGACAGCGCCCGCTTCGTGACCAACGGCGAGGCCTACGACTGGCACGCGCAGTGATGGGGTCCAGTCGACATAGGTGGAAACTCAAGAAGATCTTCGTGCTGAGATGAAATCCTGCAGACCAAGAAGAGGCGCTTAGCTCCAGACTGACATTTGGCGTCAACGTAGTACTCGTAGTGCATATCTCAGATGGCGGGCCAACCACCGAGATGCGAAGTGAGTCTACGTTGGCGTCTCGACCGGAGATTGCCATCGTGGTCTCCTGATTGAGTGCGCCTGGTTGTGACACGGACTATGTGGCTTGGTTCCGGTTCGGTAGCCAATCACTACGGAGCAGGCCATATAAAGCGGTGTCCATGACCTCGCCACCGATGATCCACCGCTCGCGTAAATGGCCTTCACGTCTAAATCCCAAGCGTTCGAGCAACTGGATCGAGGATAGGTTGCGCGGATCAACGTCCGCCTCGATCCGACGCAAGCCGACGTTTTTGAAACCGTGCTCAATCAAGGCGCTGGCAGCTTCGACCATGTAGCCGTTGCCCCAGAACTTCCGGCCGAGACAGAAGCCGATTTCAGCGCGCTGGGAGTGGGCGACGCCATTGAATAGCGCGCAATCGCCAAGCACTTTCCCCGTATCCGCCAGTTCGATAACGCAGGTGACGCTGCTGCCATCATTCAAGGACTGCAATTTGTCTGCAACGCGGGCTTGCGCCTGCCCGATATCCTGCATCGGCAGAAACGAGAAATAGCGCATCGCTTCAGGATCAGACCACACTTCAAAAAAGACGGACGCGTCCTCTTGCCGAAGCGGGCGAAGACGAAGGCGCTTGGTGTCTATGCTCACGGGTTTAAACATATTCGCAGCCATCTATTCCGTTGTTCATGCGATTTTTTCAAGTCATCCCGTCGAGCCGCTTCGCTGGTGCGAAGCGGCTCGACGGGAGAACGAAGCGGCGTCGGTTGGGGTGAGCGTACGCGAACCCCAACATGGATGTCTGCAGCACGCCGATGTTGGGGTTCGGCTTCGCCTCACCCCAACCGTGCTACGTGCGAGATGGGTGTTGCGCTGCGTCCGGAAGCATTCCTTCAACCGAGCGACGGAAATGCGGTAATGCGCAATTTCGCCCCAGCGTAAGGCACCAGCGTGATGGTCTGCGCCGCTTCGTCGGCAGACGGCTCCGCCTTGGCCGGCACCGGCTCTGCATTGCCCTCCTCCGCCTTCCACGCCGGCACGTAACGTCCTTGCAGCGCCAATTGCACCGCGGGCGTGGTGCCCGCAAAAGGCTTCTCGCCGATGGGATGCTCACTCACGGCAACAGCCACATCCGGCTCAATGCCCAGATTCCAGCGCGAGCCGGGATAAACCTGCCAGTCGTTGGTCGGACCGCGCTTGCGCCAGACAACCCAGTTCTCCTTGATCGGCAACGCATAAACCAGGGCGCCGCGAGTGAAGCTGAGAGCGTCGTTATAACCACGTTCGGTTTTTACCGCTGCATCGAACACTACTTCAATGACATCGCCTGGCGCCCAGGTGCGCTCGATGGTCGTAAAGCCCGCAGCCGCCTTGATCGTTTTACCATTGACCGCGATACGCGTGTCTTGCGACCACGCCGGCACGCGCAGACGCAATGGGAATGCCAATGCGCGCTGCGGCCTGATAGTGATGCTCACGGTTTGCCGGAAGGGATAATCGCTAGCTTGTTCAACCACTACCGGCACGTCGCGCACCATCGTATGGACCGTGCACGGCGCGTAGCTCATCGCAGCCAGGCCGCCATCCGCCGTAGCCATCCATAAGCTGTTGGTGAACTTGGGCCAGCCTTGGTGAAAATTTGCCGTGCAGCAACGGAAATTGGGCTCAAGTCCAAACAGGTTCGATTCCGGACCGTCGCTGGTCCATGGCTGGCGATGCAGGCTGCATTCCACCTGATTGGGCTGCTGGTTGTATTGGTGCGCCCACATGTCATCGGTCAGTGCAGCAGGCAGCGCGTTGAAAGCGATACGTTCCAGACGATCGCCCAGCGCGGTATCTCCGGTAATGGCCAATGCCAGCTCCAGCGAATACATGGTCTCGACCACGGTGCACAGCTCCGTGCCTTGCGATGGGCTGCGGCCGGCCAGATGTTCGTCGGCGGAAAACATGCCATTGGGCAAGCCGTGATACGTATCGAGCATCTGCAACTGGCGATGGACCGCATCGCGATCGCCCGCACTGCCGGATACGATCGACCACACCGGCGACGCCTTCAACGCCTGCGCATTATTGACGCCGTGTACTTGCAACCCAAGGTCTTCCATGAAGGCATCCGCACCGCCGGCCTGCTTGCGCAGCGCATCTGCATCCACCTTCTGCGTGAATCGAAAATGCGCAAAAGCACCCTGCCAGTCATAACCTTGTTGCCTGAGCAGTTGCGCCAGCTCAAGCAGCTTGGGATCGCGCGTGCGCTGGTAGAGCCATAGCACGGATACCAGCTCGTCCTGCCAGCGCATGCGCCCCCAATCGCGCAAGGGGCGCGCCGGCATGGCTTGCAACTGATAGTGAAAGTAGCGCGTCATCAAGGGCATCACGCGCGGGTCGTCGGCCAACTCGTGGTACTGCGTCAGCACCTTCAGCATGACCATCCGCGGCCACCAGTCATCGTTGCTCCTGGGGCCGAACATGCCGTTGTCCCACGGATGATCCAGCGTCCAGTTGATAAAGCGCATCGCCTTGGCTTTGAGCTTTGGCGAATCCAATTGCCACGCCAGTGGAACCAATCCATCGAGAAAATACGGGCCGTCTTCCCACGACTCGCCAGTGCCACCCGACCAACCGCTATCCGGCCCCACGATGGGCCAGAACTCGTCCAGGTGACCACCCAAACCACCTGCCTGGATCTGCAATTGCCGCAACAGCCAGCCACCGGGCTTGATCGAGCCGGCCGGCAGCAACGCAAATGGTTGCGGCATCAACGGCGCCTGCGGAAACAGCGGCGCCTGGCCTGCACCGCCTGTCGCTGATGCAGGTGTCGAACCGGCAGTTGCCATAAGCGGACGGAATGTCAGCGCACTCATCGCACCTGCCAAAGCCGCACCTTGCAGAAAGGCGCGCCGGCTCATCGGAGGAAGCTGGGACATGCTCTGACTCTCGGATCGTGAGGCGCCCGAGTGTTGTCCAATCCTCCGACAAATTCAAATCCCGTAGGTAAAAGTGACTAGAAAAGCTCGCGCAGCTCCCATGGCACTCACTTAAGGGCATTTCTATAAATCAACACATCCGTTTCTGAATGCCCGGGATGGCCATCTCGGCGTAGGTTGGGGTGCGAACCCCAACATAGCGTGATGATCGGCATGGCGATGTTGGGGTTCGGACCCCAACCTACGGTTCTGGATTCCAGCCGGTTGCCGCAATGATCGAGAGGCCCGCTTCGCTTGAGAGCCATTTATAGAAGTGCCCTTAAGGATGCTCTGATCTGCCAAGCAACTCTCGCTACAAGAAGCTGGAAAGATCATGGGGAAGACCGTGCACGACGAGCGAACCACCGGTGAAGCGAACGTCATCGGTGACCTCCGGCCCGGCAAAATCCGGCGCGACAAACGACGCCATCGATTCCGATGATTTGAACTCTGCCTCGACCAAGAAAAGCCCGGCGAGTTCGTCCTGAAACTCATCGATGGC
>NZ_DATEJY010000018.1:0-19676 GCF_035277725.1 Dyella sp.
ATGATCCTTCGGCACACGTTCCTCCACCGACACATACGAGAACATACCCAGCTGTTGCACATCCAATCCGCGCACCATCAAACCCTTGCGATTGATACTGGCTATGATTGTGCCAAAGCGGATGCGTTTCTCAACAGCCTGTTAGGTCTCGGCACGTAGCCCGACGGCGAAAATTCTTCTCGTAAATTCAACGTCACCAAAAATCGTCGCCCCGGCGAAAGCCGGGGCCCAGTGTCTTGAGCGATGCAAGTCGCTGGGTCCCGGCTTTCGCCGGGACGACGATCCATCAAGCGTTACGGCGAATGGAACGATTTTTCCCCGGACAGCAGTGAGCGAAAGCGGGAATGACGAGCAAAAGTTTCCGGCGGGTAAAACGATAAGTTCGGCACATGGCCTACGGGCGGCGGAGTGCGGCTTGCAGCAGGCGACGTTGCAGGCGATCGCTCAACGAGGTCGCTGCGGACAACTGCATGCGCTCCAGTGCGGCGGCTTCTTCCGCCTTGGCTTGGCCTGGTTTGCACAACGCCTTCAATAACTGCCAACGGCCCTTCCATGTCGCACTGGACGATTGCAGCCACCCCAAGGCCGGCAACAGGCGTCGTTCGACCTCGGTGAAATCGCTGCCGAAGGGGAACGTCGGCAGCAGCCCCTTGTGTATCGGCTTGGCCAATGCCTCGTGCAGTGTCTCAGGACGATGCTTGCGCCAAGCTTCTGGAATCTTGAAGTCGGCAGCCAGTTTTCCGTGCGCCTTGGCTTCGGCCGCCAGCGCGTCGACGAAGCGCGCATCGCTGATCGCCAGCATGGCTTCGATGCATTCGCTGTCGCTTTTGCCGCGCAGATCCGCCACGCCGTATTCGGTGACGACGATGTCGCGCAGATGCCGCGGGATGGTGTTCTGGGCGTAATGCCAACGGATATTGGTTTCCACGCCGTTGCGCCCGTACCGCGTGGCGCGCTGAAGCAATACGGAGCGGCCATCAGGCAACTCGTGCGCCATGGCGACGAAGTTGTATTGGCCACCCACACCGCTGACCACATGGCCGTCTTCCAGCGTTTCGGAAGCCGCCGCGCCGAGCAAGGTCGACATCATGCAGGTGTTGAAGAAGCGCGCGCCGCGACGCTGCAGCATGGCGAGGGATTGGTGATCGCCATAGAGTTGATTGACGTTGGACACCGGGCACATGTCGATCGCATCGACGTCGCTGCCGACGGTGGTATCCAGCCAATCGTAGAGTTCGCGGGTGCCGAGAAAGAATGCGCCGCGCAGGTAATGGCCGCCAGGTACATCATCCGGCAAGCGCCCACCAGCCGCGGCGCGCTCCAACGCGAGATTGTCCCAGCTGCGCCGCTTGAGAATGCCGCCTTTGGCCAAGTGCATGAAACCATCCAGCACCATTTCGCTGCAGCCGTACAAGCCGGTTTTGAAAACGCCCAGGCCACCGATGCGTTCGGCTAGTCGATGCGTAGCGCCGTGTGGATCCAGCGCGACCAGCATTTTTCGCCAGGCAGTGTTGTCCTGGTGCCGCAGCAACAACCCTTTTACCAAGGCATCCGACAAGGCGCCGATGCCGATCTGCAGACAACCGCCATCTTTCACCAAGGTACTGGCATGCAGGCCCAGCGCATATTCCGCCGTATCCACCGGCATTTTTGGCAGCGCGAACAACGGTGGCGACGCCACCGGCGCAAGTTCTACATCGAAGAAATTCTGCGGGACTTCCGCGGCACCGGTGATGTACGGCAAGGATGGATGCACCACCGCCACGCACAACGGCCGCACCTTGCCGGCTGCCTTGACGCGATCGAGAAAATCCAGCGTCAAATCGGGATTGCAGGACAGGCTGTAATGCACGCCCGCAGGCGTTTCGCGCCGTGCAACCAACTGCACCAGCAGGTTGATGTCCTGCACAACCAGATCACGCGCCACGTGCGTGTAATTCTGGCTGATGTAATTGCGCTGCGCGCTGGCCGAATGCAGCAACGCGCCCGATTGCATGTAGAACTCATGCACCGCCACGTTCGGCGGCAGCGTGCCGTGCATTTGATCGACGGCGTATTGCGGGTCGACATAATCGGCGCCGAAATGGCGTTCCACGAAGGGATCCAGAAAACGCGCTTCCAGCGTGCTCTTCGCGCGTGGTCGCGTCAGCGACAAGGCGGTGTACAAGGTCATGGAGCGCCAGGTATCGGCCTGCATCAGGCCGTACAAGGTATTGAGCAGGCCATGCGGTTTGCCGAGGCCCAATGGCGCCGCGACGCGCAAGTCAGCTCCCAGCCGCTCGGCGATAAAGCGCGCGCAGGCATCGGTGTCCGTAAAACGCTGCTCTGGCAACATGGGGCTGATCATGCCAGACGCGTGCTGCTTGTGCGCATCTTGATCATCGCGGGAGACCATCCCCTCCCCTGCTTTCATCTGATTAGCGTCGAGTCTCAGTTGGAGGGTAATGCTGAGCCTTACTGGATACTTCGTCGTCCCGGCGAAAGCCGGACGTAGCGCGCAGCGCGGAGAACGTCCGAACGGACGGCCCGAAGGGTGAGCGAAGCGAATCACCCAGTGTCTTTCGGCTCCAAAGTCGCTGGACCCCGGCTTTCGCCGGGGTGACGAACGTAAAGTGAACCGCCCAGCTGAGATTCGACGCTAATCAGGTGCTCGCAAGGGAGGGAGCAGCCATGGCAGGCAATAAGCTTCACGCGCTTGTGTAAGTGCTAATTGGGTTAGTGGCCCAAGCTATATCCCTATACTCCCTGCATGACCATTACACCCACTCCCCAGCGCCTGCTCGCCGAACAAGCATTGAGCCGCGCTGCCGGCGCACCGCTGCTGGGCGGCAACAAGGTGGAGTTGCTGATCGATGCCGAACAGCATTTCGAAGCCTGGCTTGCCGCGATCCACGGCGCACAGCATCGGGTATTGCTGGAGAACTACATCATTCGCGACGACGAGGTCGGGCGCACCTTTCGGGATGCCCTGGTGGAACGTGCGCGTAGCGGCGTGCACGTTGCCGTCATCGTGGACTGGCTGGGTTGCCTGGGCCAATCCGGTTCGGCGTTCTGGAAACCGGTGCGCGAGGCCGGTGGTGAAGTGCGCATATTCAATCCGCCACAGTTCGGGCAAGCCTTGGGCTGGATGAGCCGCGATCATCGTAAGCAATTGGTGGTGGACGGGCGCGTGGGGTTCCTGTCTGGCGTCTGCATCAGTGCGAAATGGCTGGGTGATCCGTCGCGCCACGTACCGCCGTGGCGCGATACCGGCCTGGCCTTGCGCGGGCCTGCGGTGCTTGAACTGGAAGCGGCGTTTGCCGATAGCTGGATCGCTGCCGGTGGCGCGCATCCCATCTACGCACCCGTTCCTGCCGATACGGAAACCGGCAATGTGGCGCTGCGCGTGATCGCCACACAGCCCGCCACTGCCGGCATGTATCGGCTGGATCAGCTGATCGCTGCGATGGCGCGCCACAGCCTGTGGTTGACCGATGCGTATTTCGTGGGCGTGGCCCCCTATGTGCAAGCCTTGTCCGCCGCCGCGCGAGATGGCGTGGATGTACGCCTGCTGGTACCAGGCAGCAGCGATATCCCGCTGGTGGCCAGCCTGTCGCGTTCGGGCTATCGGCCGTTGTTGAAAGCCGGCATTCGCGTGTTCGAGTGGAACGGTTCGATGCTGCATGCCAAGACGGCGGTAGCGGATCGTCAATGGGCGCGCGTGGGTTCGTCCAATCTCAATCTCGCCAGCTGGTTGAACAATCGCGAGATCGATGTGGCGATCGAAGATGCCGGCTTTGCCACAAAACTGGCGGAGCAATACGAAAAAGATCTGGAGAACGCCACTGAGATCGTGCTGACACCGCGGCGTTATCGAAGCGGGGAACGCGTACGCAGCAGCGAAGCACGCCCGCCGCAACCCCGGCATGTGGGCGGCAGTTCCAGCCGCGCCGCAGCGGGTGCGCTGCGTATTGCCAACACCATGGGTGCGGCGTTGACCGATCGTCGCGTGCTGGGCGATACCGAAACCGGCACGCTACTGAGCGTTACGTTGCTGCTGGTTGTGCTGGCTACGATCGCCGTACTGTGGCCTGCCGTTGTCGCGTGGCCACTGGCGGCGATTGCGATCTGGTTTGCGATCAGCACCGGTATCCGTGCATGGCGGATGCGGCGCCGGTATCTGCGGCGGTTGCACGACATGCGTGAGTCCGATGATAGGTAGGGTGGGTACAAGACCCAACATCTCGTGTATGCAGGCGATGCTTGGATGCCATCCCTAGGTTGCCGGCATGAATGCACGGGGTGACCGTTTTAAAAGAGGGACAGATCACGTCCTGATCTTCATCGCAGCACCTACACGGAATCTTTCGCCAGGTCTGATTATTTTCGCCGCAGCAGACAGGGCCATCCTATCGATGTGCGCGATCCGCCCCTCTGCGCCACTCGTCCGGGGATATTGAAGCGGATTACTTTACGCAACGCGTTTCACCCGCCGATGATGCCCGGCCGTCTCATGCTGTCCTCGTCATACGGAGGAGACACCCATGAAGTTGCACCTCAAGGACATGCCCATCCTCAAGACGGGTGCGACCAAGACGATCAGTGTTTTAGCTGTCGTAGCCCTGACAGGATTAGCTACCCTACTGGTTTTATTCCCGCGTACCGCCGCATCGGCGCCCGTCCTTACATTGCAATGCGAGGTAGGTAGTACGGGCGTGAGCATCGCCTGCTCCGGCACGATTCCGCCGGATGGCAGTGGAACCCTGAGTTGCCAGTCGCCGGATCCCATCGACAACAACAACGGCGTGTACACCCTCGCCTCCGCAACGTGCTCCGGCACCGGCTCGCTGGCAGGAGTCAACGTAACCGGAACGTTGCACGCCAACGTTCTCACCATTGACTCCAACCATGGATCGATAACGACGAGTGACGGGGGTGGCACACTCTCCTACAACCTGGGCCTATCGAGCGCGACCATAGCCTGCAATGGCTCTTCCCCATCGCTAACGTCTTCGCCGCTTTCGCTCAACCTTCTAGGCACTACGTGCAACATCGACGTCAGCGTGCTTGGCATCCTCGGTATAGCGGAGATCAACATTCAAGGCGGATCGATCAGCGCGACCAGCTCATCACCGGTCCTCTCGATTCCCAGTTCGAACGCCACCGTCAGCGGCTCAGTGCTTGGCCTCATCACTCATATACCCTGCGGCAACGCCATTACCGTCGACCTGGCTCAGACCGTGCCGATCACTGTTCCTCTAGCCCTTTGCAGCGGATCGTAAGTGTCCGCAGCGACGTAGGCTGGGCTGCCAAGCCTCCAAATGCCGATCTGATTTCACGTATATACATCACGGCGCTGGATAGGCGGCCCAGCCAATGATTGCACGTGGAAAGGAAACGACAGCGGCTGGCGTTGTTTATGGCCGCGGGATGCGAACCAACGGTAGCGCAGCAAGCAATGTCGACCTGTCTTGCACGCGCTTTAAGCGGACCTCGTTGTGTGCTGGCTTTCAACCCAACGGTTGCTAGAACGTGAGGATCAAAAGGAGACAGAACAATGCAAGCACTACAATCCCCCATGAAATACGAGGATGTTCTGAAGCGACTTGGCCCTTTAATGACTTTCGACATTAAAGCCGTCGTTTTTTCCGACAATTTCTCGTCGGGCCTTGGCAAATGGAAATATGGCGTAGACCCACCCAGTCCGGATGCGCGCGTCGAGTTGAAACAAATATCAGGCAACCAATTCGTCAACCTCTATGCCCCACCGCCTTCGGGCCCTCTTGCATTTATGTATACCGATATCAATGTCAGTAAAAATACCAATTACACGCTGACATTCAAGATCAACGGCGCCGCGTGGCTTTATGTAAACAACGATATATTCAATGCTGGAAGTGGCAGATATGACGGCACCTTGGCTGGCTTCACGACGCATACGCAGACCGCCAATTCAGGTGATCGTGACCAAATGCGAATCATGTTCATGGCATATGGTCACAATTTTGCAGTTGACGATGTCGAGTTGAAAAATTGAGTCGATCCGCTTCGAAGTCCGGTTTGCGTCGCAGCCATTGCGACGCGAGCAAAGGATGCGTCCTCCACGCCCACACGTGGAGGGCGCAATCATTGGATGATTGAATGAACAGAGCCCGGTTCAGCTGAAGCCAAGCATGTCGTTGGTGGAATTGCTCGATGGATTTGGCACCGGCAGGCGCTGCGTGCTTGCACTGATTGTTGCCCTATATTCCCATCAACGAGCCTGACCCATTTCTTTCAAAAAATTCCACTGAGCCGCCATCAGCTCGTGATGTGCCAGTTCGCGAAACGGTAATCCGTGCTGGGCGGCAATCGGTGCGATCAGCGCCGCCAGCCGCTCGTAATGCCGGTGATGCCAGGTCGGGAACAGGTGATGCGTGGCGTGACGATGCAGCCCACCCAACCAGTATCCCAGCCAGCGTGGGTTTGGAACCCAGTCGACTGCCGTGAACAGCCCATGTTCGCGCCATCCATGCGGCATCGTCGTACCCTGCGGCTCGCGGTAAAACGAAACACCTGCCCAGTGGGTACCAATCAACATGCCAATAATGAAGTAGGACGCAAGCATCTGCGATGCTACGTACGCACTTATCACCACTCCCCAACTTATGCCGGCGTGATGTACCGCCCATGCGGGCAACGCGAGCATCAGCGTGACATGCGCGAGCTTGGTCCCCATGAACACCATCCATCCGCGCCCGCCTTGCAATGAACTGCGCGCCCGAACAGGCGTCTTGCCCAGCCGATCGGACCAGTCGAGAACCCAGCCGACGTAGAACATGCCAAAACCCGCCAGCAATGGCCAGTACATATGCTGATAACGATGATGTCGTTGCCGGTTCTGAAACGGCGCCTGACGGATGAGGAAACTCTCTTCCAGATCGAGGTCAAGCCGGGCGATGTTGGTGAATGCATGATGGAATTCAACATGCCGCACGCGCCAGTACTCCGCCTCCACGCCCAACGGCAGCGTGATGGCGCGTGACAACCACGCATGCAGCCGACGGGCGGTCACCACCGAGAAGCGTGCCGGATCGAACAACGCACCATGTGCCGCATCGTGCATGACGTTGATGCCAAGTAGCGCGACCAGCATCACAAAGCCAGCATAGCCAGCAGCGAAAACCCACCTGTTCTTGGCAGATATCGCGACCATCACAGCACCACACGCGGCTACGCATAGTATGCCGACCTTCAACCACTGCCTTGCATTCGCAAAACGGTGATCGCCCGTATCCCGTAGATAAGCAAGGGCCGCGTTACGCAACTCAGCGCTGAAGCTGGATTCGTGTTTGGGCCATATGTGCGACATGAATGGCCGGCTCATCCACGCATTCGCCATCTCGCACGCCTTCAACTGAGGAATCAAGCTGCCGTCACTTCGCATACTGGCATCTCCATGCCGTTGTCCATGAGATTGAGATCAAGCAGCACTTGCGAGTAGCCGACCCAACATACAAAAGCCTGATCAAAAGCCCGTGAACCTCTCAGCATGTCGGTTAACAGCTGATAGCTGCAAAAAAAGGGGGACAGGTTGTGCACTGCTCTTTGTAACAACAGCTATACAGCGTGTTGAGTTGGCGCGGGTTATGTTCCTGCCAAGCAGACCGGTCAACGCTCTCGATGTGTGCGATGCATAGGTCTGCTCCATTCGCCCGGGGACGTTCAGGCAACTTTGCGAAACGTGTGACATCCGCCGATTGTGCTCGGCCGTCCTACGCTGTCGTGGCTACAAGGAGATACCCATGAAGCTGCACCTCAAGCGTATGCCTGTCTTTACATTCCGCGCTCCCAGTGTGATCAGCATGTTGACTGTGGCAGCCTTGACGATCTCAGCCACATTCCTATGTGCTGCGCCGGTGCGTGCTCAAACGAACAGTCCCGCAACCCTTGAGTGCCAGGCGAACAACAACAGCAATGGCTACGCCCTCGGCTGCGAGGGCACAACGCCTTCTGGCAATGTCGCCTTGAATTGCCAATCGCCAAACCCGATCAGCAGCAACGGTGGCATATACGTTGCCATTGCAGCGAACTGCAGCGGCACCTTTACGACTGGCGGCACAACCGTATCCAACACCCTGGTCTTTTCCATCATCAACGTCGATGCGAACAATGGATCGATCACCGGTAGTGGCGGCGGCTCGGATACCCTTGCCGTGAACAACGGGCTATCAAGCGTCAGCGCTACCCTGCAAGGCAGTTCTTTCTCGTTGACGTCATCGCCGCTTACGTTCGTCGCGCCTGGCGGCAGCATCAACGTTACCGCTAGCGTGCTCGGCATCGGGCTGGTGCAGCTAGCGACGCATGGCGAAACCGGATCAGTCAGCGTGACGGATGCACCGTTGCCCATCTTTGTCATCAATGCCGCCAACATCGGTGCCAGCGCGTCGGCGCTCGGCCTCTTCAATGCAAACCTTGCTTGTGGCAGCTCGGTGACGATCAATTTGAATCAGCCATTCCCCATCGCGGTTCCGCTGGCCATCTGCAGCGGATCATGAGCCTCGCGGCATCACTGCACTGACCGGCCTGTTCCGGTCAGTGCTCGCCCATGTCCTTCAGGAATTGCCGCTCCATGGCCATCAGCTTTCGATGCGAAAGCTCGCGAAACGGCAGGCCGTGACGGGAAAGATGAGCATCAGCAGGACATGCGCCAGCTTCGTGCCGAGGAACACCATCCATCCGCGCGCACCTTGCAACGAACTGCGTGCCCCGACAGGCGTTCTGCCCAACCGGTCTGCCCAGTCGAGCACCCAGCCGACGTAGGACAAGCCCAAGCCGACGAGCAATGGCCAATACAGATATTGATAACGAGGATGTCGCCGGCTGATCTGAAACGGTGTCTGGCAAAGCAGAAAGCTCTCCTCCGGATCGAGGTCAAGCCCAGCTATGTTGGTAAAAGCATGATGAAACTCGACGTGCCGTACGCGCCAATATTCAGAATCTATACCCAATGGCAGCGCCACGGCGCGCCCAAGCCACGCATACAGCCACCGCGCTGTGGCGGGTGAGAAACATACGGCACGGAACACGGCTTCGTGCGCCGCGTCGTGACCGAGATTGACCGCAACGAGCATGGCCAACACCACGCATGCACCGTAGCCGGCCAGGAACATGTAAACGTCATGAGCCAACGCTGCGAGCATAGCTGCGCCACACGCAGCCACTCCCAACCCACCGCACTTCAACCACTGTGACGCATCCGCAAAACGGTGATCGTGTGCTTGCCGGAGATAGGCAAGGGCAGCGTCGCGCAATTCACGGTTGAACTCCGAATCGCCTGTGCGCCATATGCGAGGCTTGAGTAGCGTGTTCACCACCGCGCACTCGCTGACTTGGCGACATCGCATGCATGCACGCATGCACCGGATCGTTCCTCGATTGGCACCCCCTTTCCATGAGGTAGAGAGCAAGCAGCATTTGCCAGTGGCCAATGCAAACTTACAGAGCCACCGTGGAAGACGCGCGAAACGTGCAACGATTCGGGCGAATGACAACCGCATGAAAGGGGGACAGGTCAACCACCTCAGCTTGTAACAGCTGCTATACGGTCCATTGAGCGAAACGCAGTTATGTTCCCGCTTAGCAGGCAAGGCATTTTTGATGTTCGTGTACCGCAGCGCCTGCCATCTGCCGGGGACATTCAAGCAGCTTGCGAAGTGTGCGACACCGCCGATTGTGCTCGGCCATCCAACGCTGTCGTCATGCCCAGGAGGCATCCATGAAGCTGTCAATCAAGCATCTTTCCATCTTCAAATTGAGCGCAGCCAGCACGTTTCGCACCATGGCTTTTGCAACGTTGACCCTATTCGCCAACCTGCTTGCAGCCGCACCAACACATGCACAAACGGCAAGCCCGGTTGCGCTGCAATGCCAGGTGAATCCCGCCGGCATCGTGCTTGCCTGCAACGGTACAACGCCGGCCGGCAGCGTCAGCTTGAATTGCCAGGTCTCGGCGGTCAGCAACAACAATGGGGTGTATGCCATTGCGGGAGGTACATGTTCCATCTCGTCCAGCGTCGCGGCACTGAGCCTATCCGAAACCATCACTGGCGCCCTTATCACCATCGACACCAACAGCGGGTTGATCTACGTGCACGATACGGATACGGCCACGCTGACGATCGGTGAAGGCTTGACGAGCATGACAGTGACCACCGGTGGCGGCCCCTTCTTCCTCAACTTGGCGCAGCCTTCGCTAACTTTGGTAGACGGCACGCTCAATATTGGCGTCAACGTTCTTGGCCTTCCCGTTGCCCAGGTTACTGGCCAAGGCAACGGTGCATCGATCAGCCTTGCAAGCTCACCGTCGCCTACGCTTACGATCAACGCTGCCAACATCTGCGGTACGGCATCCTTGCTCGGCATCCTCAAGGTTGACCTCCCCTCTGGCAGCCCTGCCACCATCAATCTGGGGCAGCTGCTTATCAACCTGCCGGTCTCCACCTGCAACGCATAAGCGATGCAGATGCCCACGGCGATCAATTCCCTCCCTTGCGGCAGCGGGGGGGGTTGATGCTCCCACTTGAAAATCCGTATCCCTTAGGCGTGGATGAGATCCCAGCTCTACATTGGCATGGCGATGCTGGGGTTCGCACCCCAGCCTACGATTTCATCCCGGCTACATCCTGGAAGAACATCGGGCGCCAAGACGATGTTTCCAAAACCATTCGTGCTAGTCTCCCGCGTCCATGCACGCGCCCGACGACTTCGCCGACGGTGCCGGCGGCAAGCCGACCCGACACGTCCTTACACCCAGCACGCTTAACCGGCTGGTGCGCGGGCTGCTGGAAGATGCGCTGCCGTTGGTGTGGATCGAGGGCGAGCTGTCCAACGTGGCGCGGCCGGCATCCGGCCATCTCTATTTCACGTTGAAAGACAGCATGGCGCAGGTGCGTTGCGCCATGTTCAAGACCAAGAGCATGGGGCTGCGTTTCCGCCCGGCGGATGGCGTGCACGTGCTGTGCCGTGCACGGGTAGGATTGTATGAACCACGCGGCGAATTCCAGCTGGTGGTCGAGCACATGGAGCCGGCCGGTGAAGGGGCGTTGCAGCGCGAGTTCGAACGGCTGAAGGCGCAACTGGATGCGGAAGGCTTGTTTGCCCAGGAACGCAAGCGTCCCCTGCCCCGTTTTGCGCGCCGTATCGGCGTGATCACCTCTGCTACGGGCGCCGCCATTCGCGATGTGCTGAGCGTGATGTCGCGTCGCTGGCCCTTGGTGGAAGTGGAAGTGTTGCCCGTGCCGGTGCAAGGCCGCGAAGCGCCACCGGCCATCGTATCGATGTTGCGCAAGGCGTCGGCAAGCGGGCGCTACGACGTATTGCTGCTAACGCGTGGCGGCGGCTCGCTGGAAGACTTGTGGGCTTTCAACGATGAGCAGGTGGCACGCGCGGTGCATGCCAGCGCGGTGCCGGTGGTCAGCGCGGTGGGGCATGAGATCGACTTCAGCATTTCCGATTTCGTGGCCGATCTGCGTGCACCCACGCCCTCGGCGGCGGCGGAACTGCTGGTGCCGGATAGTCTCGCGCTACGCCGGCATGTGGAGCAGTTGCATCAGCGCATCGTCGCCATTCATGAGCGGCGTTTACATACGCGCATTCAACGGCTCGACCACCTGCTGGCGCGCTTGCAGGCGCAACGGCCGCAGGCGCGGTTGGCGCGCGACCGGCAGCGCCTTGAGCAATTGCAGCGTCGCCTGCTTGCTTGCCGGCAGGCGCAAGTCACGCGGAAAACCATGCGGCTGGATCGCATGCATGCGCGGCTGCTTGCGCAACACCCGCGTCAGCGCGTGGCCATGTTACGGCAACGGCTGGAACAGCACGCGCTGCAACTGCGCCACATGACGCAACACAAGCTGCAACGCGACCGCCTGGAACTGCAGCACGTCGCGCGTGCCATGCATGCCGTGAGCCCGCTGGCGACACTGGAGCGCGGCTATGCGATCTTGTTTGACGAACAAGGCAAGGTGCTGCGATCGGCGCAGAACATGGCGGTGGATACACCGCTGCGTGCGAAGTTGGCGGATGGCGATTTGGCCTTGCGGGTAAGCAAAAAATAACCCCAACAGCCGTGCAGTGCGGCGACACGCGATGACCGATCCTTCTCCGTCGCTCCGGCGAACGCCGGGGCCTGGTGGCTTTTTGGGGCTACCTCAAAAGCAAAGACACTAGGCCCCGGCGAACGCCGGGGCGACGATGCAGACATCACGCATCCATTCTTCACACGACTCAAACGCATTCCCGCACGAATCGAATAGTGGAGTACATATAGCATCGTTATCTTTCCTGGAGACGATGCATGAAGGCCGCGGCCTTGTTTGTGAAAGCGTTGGAAGCCGAAGGGGTGACCCGCATATTCGGCGTACCGGGCGAGGAAAACCTCGATCTGGTGGAAGCGTTGCGGGAATCGTCGATCAAGCTGATCGTGACCCGCCACGAGCAGGCAGCCGGCTTCATGGCGGCCACCTGGGGCCGATTGACCGGCGAGGCGGGCGTAGCGCTGTCAACCCTGGGGCCTGGCGCCACTAACCTGGTGACCGCCGCGGCCTATGCCCAGCTCGGCGCCATGCCGATGATGATGATCACCGGGCAAAAACCGATCCGCACCCACAAACAGGGCTTGTTCCAGCTGGTGGACGTGGTGGACATGATGCAGCCGCTGACCAAGTACACGCGCCAGCTGGTATCGGCGGCGACGATTCCGGCACGCATCCGCGAAGCGTTCCGCCGCGCGGAGGAAGAGCGCCCCGGTGCGGTGCATCTGGAGTTACCGGAAGATATCGCCCGCGATGAGGTGGACGAATACATTCTGCTGCCCACTGAATACGCACGCCGGCCGTCGCCGGACGATGCGGCGCTGGTACAAGCCGCAGAGGCGATCAGCCTTGCCAGGCATCCGATCCTGATGATCGGCGCCGGCGCCAATCGCCAGCGCACGGCGGTCGCTTTGCGCGCTTTTATCGACAAACTCGGTATTCCGTTCTTCACCACGCAGATGGGCAAGGGCGTGGTGGATGAGGATCATCCGTTGTGGCTGGGCAATGCGGCGCTATCGGATGGCGATTTCGTGCATCGCGCGATTGATGCGGCGAACGTGATCATCAACGTCGGCCACGACGTGGTGGAAAAACCGCCGTTCTTCATGCAACGCGGGCGGCGTACGGTCATCCACATCAATTTCTCCTCGGCCGAAGTGGATACGGTGTATTTCCCGCAGATCGAAGTGGTGGGCGATATTGCACACACCGTGGAACGCCTGACCGACGCGTTGACCGTGCAGGAGCACTGGGATTTCCAGTATTTCAACAAAGTGCGCGAAGCGTTCCAGGCGCAGCTTGGCCAGTACTCCAACGAGGCGCGCTTTCCGATGCACCCCGTGCGCATCGTCGCCGATACGCGCCGCTTCATGCCGGACGACGGCATCCTGTGCCTGGACAATGGCATGTATAAGCTCTGGTACGCGCGCTACTACAAAGCGCGCCAACCCAACACGGTGCTGCTGGACAACGCGCTCGCCACCATGGGTGCCGGCCTGCCGTCAGCAATGGCCGCAAAGATGGTGTACCCGGAGCGCAAGGTGCTGGCGATCTGTGGCGATGGCGGTTTCATGATGAATGCGCAGGAGCTGGAAACCGCCGTGCGCTTGAAGATGGACCTGGTGATTCTGCTCTTGCGCGACGACGCCTACGGCATGATCCGCTGGAAGCAGGCGGAAATGGGCTATGCGGATTACGGCATGCAATTCAGCAATCCAGACTTCGTGCGTTTTGCCGAAGCACATGGTGCGCATGGGCATCGCCCGCAAAGCGCGGATGAATTCCTCCCTACCCTGCAACGCGCCTTCGATGAAGGCGGCGTGCATCTGATCGACCTTGCGATCGACTATTCCGACAACCATCGTGTGCTTGACGAAGAAATCCGCAGCCTCAGCGCTGCCGTGAAGGAATGATCATGCTCGACAAAACCTATCCCTACTATTTGGCCAACGAACCACGCACTTCCTCCGAGATGATGAAGGTATACGACAAGTTCAGCGGCGAGGTCGCCACGCGCGTGGCGGTGCCGGACGCACAGGCCACGGAAGAAGCGATTCGCGCTGCCGTGCAAGCGTCTGGACCGATGAAGCGCTTCAAGCCCTGGGCGCGCCAGGCCGTTTTGCAGCATTGCGTTAAGCGTTTTCAGGAGCGTTACGACGAACTGGCGATGGCGCTGTGCATCGAGGCCGGCAAGCCGATCAAGGATGCCGCCGGCGAAGTGACGCGTTTGATCGAGACCTTCCGCATCGCCGCCGACGAAGCGGTGCGCGTGAATGGCGAAACGTTGAACCTGGAACTGGCCGGGCGCCTGGATGGCTATCACGGCTTTACGCGCCGCGTGCCGTTGGGGCCAGTGTCGTTCATTACGCCGTTCAATTTTCCGTTGAATCTGGTGGCGCACAAGGTGGCGCCGGCGATCGCCGCGGGTTGTCCGTTCGTGCTGAAGCCTTCGGAAAAAACGCCGATCGGCGCACTGATCATCGGCCAGGTGCTGGCGGAAACCGACCTGCCCAAGGGCGCATTTTCCGTGTTGCCGCTCGATGGCAAGCATTCGGCGCCATTGGTGGAAGACGATCGATTGAAGCTGCTTTCCTTTACCGGCGGACAGATCGGGTGGGATCTGAAGGCGCGCGCCGGTCACAAGAAAGTGACGCTGGAATTGGGCGGCAATGCGGCGTGCATCGTGGACGCCGATCAGCGCGCCAACCTGGACCGGGTGATCGAGCGGCTGATCTTTGGTGCGTTCTATCAATCCGGCCAGAGCTGCATCAGCGTGCAGCGCATCTATGCGCATGCATCGCTTTATGAAGAACTGAAGCAACGCCTGGTTGCCGCCGTGAAGCAACTCAAGGCCGGCGATCCGAAGGACAAGAACGTGTTCCTTGGCCCGATGATCGATGAAGCAGCGGCGACGCGCCTGGAGGGCTGGATCAACGAAGCGCAGCAGGCCGGCGGCAAGCTCCTGTGCGGCGGCAAGCGCAAGGGCAACATGCTGGAAGCCACGGTGATGGAAAACGTGCCGAAGGATGCGAAGGTCAATCGCATGGAAGTGTTCGGGCCGTTCGTGTTGCTGGTGCCGTTCGGGCACATCGACGAAGCATTCGCGATGGTCAACGACTCCGATTACGGCCTGCAGGCCGGCATTTTTACCAACAGCCTTTCAAACGGTATGCGCGCGTGGGATGAGCTGGAACAAGGCGGCGTGATCGTCAACGACGTACCGAGTTTCCGCGTGGACAACATGCCGTATGGCGGGGTGAAGCTATCTGGCGTGGGACGCGAGGGCGTGCGTTATGCGATGGAGGATATGTCGGAGATTCGGTTGATGGTGATGCGGGAGACATGACCCGCACACCATCGTAATCACATGGACTCGCCCCCGCTCCGATAAGGCCTCATGGGCCAGCGGAGGAGAGTAAAACTATCCACCGTCATGTCATGAGCGAGGGCGAGTCCATGAACAAGCGTACTCCTGTTGTCGAAGCGAACGAATTGGCGATTGATCTGGCTAAGAACGTGTTCGAGGTGGTGGGTGGCGATGGGCGCGGCCAGGAGCTGTGGCATCGTCGTCTGTCGACACGCCAAGCGTTTGAGCGTTTCCTGGATCGCCTCACGCCACCGATGAGCGTGGGCATGGAAACGGGCCCGGGTGCGCAGGCATGGGGTCGGCGCCTGCAAGCGCGCGGGATCGCCGTGAAGATTCTTCCGGCGCACAGCGTGAAAGCGCATGGTCATCGGATGAAAAACGACCTCAACGATGCGCGGACGATCCTGCGTGCGATGCATGATCGAGACATTTGTCCGGTGCCGGTGAAGAGTGAGGCGCAGTTGACCTTGCAGTTCCAGCATCGCGTGCGGGCTGGCTGTATAAGCCGGCGTACGGCCGTGAGCAATCAGTTGCGCGCGGCATTGCTGGAGTATGGTCTGGCGACCGGACGTGGCGAGGCGGCACTGAAAAAGCGGGTGGACAACGTGTTGCGGGGTGAGTGCGCGGTGCCTGATGCGCTGATCGTCTCGATCGAAGAGAGCATGGTGGAATGGCGCGCTTTGGACGAGCGCATCGCCAAGATCACCGCGCGGCTGACGCTCTTGGCGCGTCAGGATGAAACCGCCCAACGGCTGTGTACGATTCCGGGCGTGGGTCCCGTCATTGCCACGGCAATCGTGGCCAAAGGGCTTGATCCGGCGCGGTTCAAAAACAGTCGCCTGTGTTCGGCCTATCTGGGTGTCATACCCGAGCAGCACGGCACCGGGGGACGAGTCCATCTGGGCAAGATGAGCCGACGTGGGGATGCCTACCTGCGAAGCTTATTCCTGCAAGGCGCCCACTCGGTGGTACAGCGCGTGCGGTCCGACACTACCGATGCCCTCTCCTGTCGCATCCGACGCTGGCAGGATCGCCATGGCGAGAAAGGCGCGGCCGTGCGCCTGGTCAATCACACCATTCGCGTGGTGTGGGCGATGCTCAGCCAAGGCACGGGCTACCGCGCTGATCTGGCGCAGGCGGCTATGACCGATTGATGTTTTCCCCCGAGCGAATCGCTCAACCGCTGCTGGATACCCTCGAACCCTGGTCAGACCGTCGCACCTTCACGCCTACCAGCCTACTGACCCATGAGGTCTATACGTAATCGGCGTGGTGCGAGCTCAAACGATGGTGTGCCCGTGGCACGTATTGCCACCTTGATGAGGCCTTATACATAGATGCAGCCGGCATTCGGGGAATGAAAAAAGCGGTTGACGTAGGGGGCGAGTCCATACATAGGCTGGGATGAAATCCCAGCATCGGGAATCACAAAGGCAGCTGGGATTGTCATCCCAGCCTACGTGAGCATCTGCAGCGGGTGGTTACGCAGAAACCTCAAGTTCCACGCATGGCGCACCCATCGCGCGCAAGCGCATCACATCGCGCAACGGCGGCGCGCCATGCTGGCGGCTGTATTCACGGCTGAATTGCGAAGGACTTTCGTAACCCACTCGATGCGCGGCGGTGGCCACGTCGCAGCCTTCGGTGAGCAGCAGGCGGCGGGCCTCGTGCAGGCGCAATACCTTCTGGTATTGCAGCGGGCTCATCGCGGTGATCTGGCGGAAATGGTGGTGCAGCGACGACGGGCTCATGTTCACCATGCTGGCCAGTTCGGCGATGCGCAGCGGCTTGTTGTAGTGCACACGCAGCCACTGGATGGCACGCGCGATCTGCTGGCCCTGTCCGCCGGCCATGGCGATCTGCGCCAGGCGCACGCCCTGCTCGCCGGTAAGCAGCCGGTAAAGCAACTCGCGTTCGATCAGCGGCGCCAGCAACGACAGGTCGTGCGGTGAATCGAGCAGGCGCACCAGACGCAGCAGAGGGTCGAGTATCTCGCCACTGATCGGGCTCAAGGCAATGCCGCGCGCAGTAGCGGTCGAAGGCTTGGCCAGTTTTACCTCCGACAGCCATTCGCCGATGCGCACGGGATCAAGACGCAAGGTGATGCAAAGGCAGGGTTGCTGCGGCGAGGCACGCACCACCTGGGCGGTGACCGGTACGTCGATGGAATTGATCAGGTAGTAGCCGTATTCCTGCTCCAATCGCTCATCGCCCACCAGCACGTGCTTGTTGCCCTGAAGCAGCAGGCCCAGGCATGGCTCGTACATGGCGCAGCTGCGGTCGCTGGGGGCATCGGCACGGAAGAATGACAGGGCCGGCCAGGCTGTTTGGGTGACGCCTTCCGCCTGGGCGTATCGTTCAACAATGGCTGTCAATTCCTCGCGATCCTGCTCGAGGCGGGAAGGCATCTCGATCGGTTTGAGCTGAGTGTTCATGCGGAATACTGCCTGCCTGGAACGCGTGGAGCTTGCCTGTTCCTGCAGATCAAAGCGAGTGTTCAGGGGTGAATTTGCAGGATCAAGCAAGCATCTAGCAGGATTCGGCTACTTCGCTTCGGCGCTGCTGCGCATACTTTGCGGCCTTCCTTAGGTTTATTTCCTGGAGAACCGCATGGCCCTAAGTATCCGCGGCTACGCCGCACAGTCCGCCACCACCGCGCTGGCGCCTCATTCGTTCGAACGCCGCGAACCGCGCGCGGACGACGTGGTGGTCGACATCCTCTATTGCGGCGTCTGCCACTCCGACATTCACACGGCCCGCAACGAGTGGGGCGGCTCCCAGTATCCGGTGGTGCCTGGCCACGAAATCATCGGCCGGGTGGCCTCGGTGGGCGCGCAGGTCAGCGGCTTCAAGCCGGGCGACCTGGTGGGCGTGGGCTGCATGGTGGATTCCTGCCAGCACTGCGCGGCGTGCGAACAGGGCCTGGAACAGTACTGTAAGGAAATGCCCACCTTCACCTACAACAGCCGCGATCGGCGCGACGGCATGATGACCTACGGCGGCTACTCCGAGCGCATCGTGGTGAGCGACAAGTTCGTGCTGCGCATTCCGGAAGGCGTGGACCCGAAGGCTGCGGCGCCCCTGCTGTGCGCCGGCATCACCACCTGGTCGCCACTGCACCATTGGAAGATCGGCAAGGGCCACAAGGTGGCCATCGTGGGCCTGGGTGGCCTGGGCCATATGGGCCTGAAGTTTGCCAAGGCGCTCGGTGCGGACGTCACGCTGTTCACGCGCTCGCCCGGCAAGGAAGAGGAAGCGCGCCGGCTTGGCGCCGACCACGTGGTGCTGTCGACCGATTCCACGCAGATGGCCGCCGTCGCCGGACAGTTCGATTTCATTCTCGACACGGTGCCGCATCAGCACGATCTCAACCCGTATCTCGCCACGCTGAAGATCGATGGCGTGCACGTGCTGGTGGGTCTGGTGGAACCGGTGAATCCGCCGGTGCATGCCGGCAGCCTGATTTTCGGCCGCCGCTCGCTGGCCGGCTCGCTGATCGGCGGCATTGCGGAAACGCAGGAGATGCTGGACTTCTGCGCCAAGCACGGCATTGGTTCGGATGTGGAGATGATCGACATCCAGGACATCAATGCGGCTTACGGGCGCATGCTCAATAGCGATGTGCGCTATCGGTTTGTGATTGATATGGCGTCGTTGAAGAAGGCGGTGTGATGTGCTCCCTCCCCTGCGACAGTAGGGGAGGGCCGGAGTGGGGTTGCCTGGGCTTTAGCGTACGGCTGAATTTCCCCGGAAAAATGGCGCGCGGCGATGTTCGGCTACCGCCGCTCGCTTTGCGCTCGCACCCCACCCTAACCCCAATGCTCCGAACTTAAGGGCATTTCTATAAATCAACACATCCGTTTCTGAATGCCCGGGATGGCCATCTCGGCGTAGGTTGGGGTGCGAACCCCAACATAGCGTGATGATCGGCATGGCGATGTTGGGGTTCGCACCCCAACCTACGGTTCTGGATTCCAGCCGGTTGCCGCAATGATCGAGAGGCCCGCTTCGCTTGAGAGCCATTTATAGAAGTGCCCTTAAGGATGCTCTGATCTGCCAAGTAACTCTCGCTACAAGAAGCTGGAAAGATCATGGGGAAGACCGTGCACGACCAGCGCACCACCGGTGAAGCGAACGTCATCGGTGACCTCCGGCCCGGCAAAATCCGGCGCGACAAACGACGCCATCGATTCCGATGATTTGAACTCTGCCTCGACCAAGAAAAGCCCGGCGAGTTCGTCCTGAAACTCATCGATGGC